>DAHXLH010000019.1:0-11780 GCA_027366115.1 Phycisphaerales bacterium | reverse complement strand
CCCGCATCCGGGAATGCCAACCGAATCACGACAGTTCTGCCAAAAGCCAATACCTACGGCAACTTCATCTACAATTCGGGCAATCATAGCGGTGACGGCGAGAATGTCGGCTTCGGGGACGACCACGTATCATGGGAAGTTAATCCGTATTGCGGTGTACACAATGATGATATTTTTACCTATTATAGTCGCGACTTTACCGGTTCCGGCGATGCACCCTCAGCGCCCCAGGTCGGCTTGAGCGGCCTGGGCACGCGGGTTCCAGCGCCGGTTGTCCATTTTTCCAAGCGTTCGTTTTACGATCTGTGTATGGTTCCGGTGCGTGAAGTTAAGAGCGGAGCGTGGTGAACGCGTCTCGGTAATGCGAGGAGACTGGCTGTGGGAACAATGGTAATTCAGTCACGGGGTGGCAACATCAGTCGGTTTTTGGCGCGCCGGCTGTTGCCCGGCAAAAATATCGCAAGAATTGTTCTGGCCCTTATGCTGGGGTTTGCGAGTATTGCTGCCGCGACGGTCAATATGCGACCGTCCGCAAAAAATTCCGCGACTACGATTCCGGAATCGCTTTGGCAACGACAACTCGTCGAACGCCGCGATGCGGTTTGTCTGGCGATTGTACTTGCATTCGACGGTGTCATAGTCGCGGCGATCGGGCTGGTACTTGAGCTCAAAAAGTCCGGCCGCCGCAACGCGACAAACGCGATCGTTTTTATTTTTCTGATATTGGGATTGTTGTTTTTGTGTCTCGTGCTTCCCGTCTCGCTGTTGGCCCGGGCGGTGGAAGTTATTGCACTACCGTTAGAACCACCACGAGTGTACGATCTTGGTTGTACCGCTGCCCCGGAGGCGGTTCCGCGCCCACTTAAAAGGCGTATAATCGGACCCGGAGGTTCTAATGATGCCCACATTCGGATTATTGTTTGTCTCCCTGCTGCTCATTGGTGCGCTTTGGTGGGTTAAGGAAATGTTCGGGCGCTGGCGGGCGGATCTTGAAGAATTGCGTGATCCGCAGACCGAATGGATTCCCCGGTTATGCCTCATTGGCCTGTGGCTGGTCACGTTTGTGATCGCATTTTTTGCGATTGGATTTGTCCTCATCGTTCTGCTGGCAATAATTTCCGGCTTGCGGGGAATTTTATAACATACCTGCAGTATTTGGAATTACCGCGTCAGGTAATTGGGACGTCCCTTGCCCAGCCACAGGCGGATGCTTGTGACCTTATACAGCGTGCCGGTGCCGGCTTTATTACGGACTTTGGGTTCGGGGTGGCCATAAATTTCGACCGTGTTACCTGGCAAATACCCCACGAGTTGCGAGTCGGGCGTCAACGCGAATTTCCCGCCATACGGATCGCCGGCATAGACGGATGAATAGCGAATAGTCCATGAATCCCCATGCGTATTGTGCTGACTCAACACACCAAACACAATGGAATAATTCTTGCTATGCCATCCCACATTGGGTTCCGGATAATGATGCAGAATTACACCGCATCCGGAAAGCGTCGCCAACATCCCGCCCATCAGGGCAAGAATTGTCGTTGCGCGGCCCAAATGGCGCGTGCCAAGCCGGCGCGCCGCCGTACGCTCTGTCTTTTTGCCGCTGTTAGTAGAATTTGTCATGACGTTTTTCTTCATTGCCTTTCACCGCTGGTGCGGGCGTGTTCGCCGACGGTATACACGCTTAGGCTATTGGTGGCACCCGCTGTTCCAATGGGCGCTCCGGCCGCAATCACAACCCGATCCCCCTGATGCGCCCAGTGCTCACGGTGCAGCAGATCATCCACCATCGCCGGCAGATCGTCAAAGTGCTGCGGAATCGCCGCATGCACGGCCGTAACACCATAATACATCGCCATGCGGCGTACCGCGGCCGCATCGGTTGACAGTGCCACAATGGGTATATGAAAGCGGTTTTTGGATAAGTACCGCGCCGATCCACCCGCTTGCGACCACACCACCACCATCCGGGCATTGATATCCCGTGCAATAGCCATGGCCCCGTGTGCAATAGCGGCGGTGCGATGGTGGCTGATCTGTAACAATCTTGGCGGCTCGGTGTGCATGCCTTTCTGCACAATATAACGCTCGGTTTTATCCGCAATATCCCGCAGTGTCTGCACCGCCTCCAGCGGATATTTTCCAACCGCTGTTTCACCGGAAAGCATCACCGCATCGGCACCATCTAATATCGCGTTGGCTACATCTGATACTTCCGCGCGCGTCGGCGTGGGGTTATCTACCATGGACTGCAGCATTTGTGTAGCGACGATGACAGGTTTGCCGGCTTCGTGGGCCGCATCGACAATTTTTTTCTGCAACAGCGGCACGGCGGTGAGTTCCATCTCCACACCCATATCACCACGGGCGACCAGCACGGCATCGGAACAATCCAGAATGGCGGAAAGATCATCAATGGCTTGGGGCATTTCAATTTTTGCCACCAGATCAATATCTGATTTTCTGCTTTCCAGATATCGCCGAACACTTTGCACGTCATCGGCACTGCGCACAAATGACAACGCCAGGTAATCCAACTGATGTTCAATCGCCCAGTCAATATCGCGCCAGTCTTTATCCGTCACGCTGGGGATGGAAAGCCGGGTTTGCGGCAGGTTAATGCCTTTGTTCGATTGAATTTTTCCGCCGACCATTATTTCACAGCGGACACTATTCGGGGCCTTCTCAATGACCGTGGCGCGGATACAGCCATCATCAATGAGAATCGATTGCCCCATCTGCACATCATCAACCAGGCAGGCATAATTGGAGCACAAAAGATAATTTTGTCCCAGCACCGGCTCGCGCTGAATGGTAATAACCTCGCCCTTGGCGACGGTCATGCCACCATCAATTACCTTGCCCAGCCGTATCTTCGGGCCGCATAAATCGCCCATAATGGCCAACGGCGGACGGTGCAGGCTGCCCCGGGCCACAGCTAAAAACGCTTCCCGCTGGGCTAAATCACCATGGGAAAAATTCAGGCGAACCACCGATACGCCGGTTTGCACCAGTTGGCTGAACATTTCAGTTGTGGCACAGGCTGGCCCCATGGTAATGACAGTTTTCGTTCTAACGCGATCAATCATGCTAATAAATCCAATCCCATAATGGCTCTTTTAAAAGCCCCATTCCCCCCTCGCTTTGAACACCATGGTCACTCCGCTTGAACACCATAGTCACTCCGCAGCCTGTGTATATCTTAAAGCCATGTCATGAGGTTATCGAGTGAACAACACGAAATGCCAAAGTTTACATTTTAAAACCATTGCTTAAACAGTTCCGAAGCACTGCTTGATTGTTCCTAAGTCATCAGGCTTTTGCCGTTGCACTGCCCGTTGCGGGTCTTACCACCGCCACGGATAATTCCATGAGCTGCCGCGCATCCACGGCAGAAGGCGCTTCGGTCATCATATCAGTGCCGCTTTGGGTTTTCGGAAAGGCGATCACCTCACGGATGCTTTGCCGATTCAGCATCAGCATGAGCAGCCGATCCAAGCCCAGTGCGATGCCGCCATGCGGCGGAGCGCCAAACCGCAAAGCATCCAGCAGGAATGCGAATTTTTTTTGGGCCTGTTCCGGTGAAATGCCCAGCAGCGAAAAGATTTTGGATTGCACATCGCGCTGATGAATACGGATGGATCCACCGCCGATTTCGATGCCGTTAAGCACAATGTCATACGCCTTAGCGCGTACCTCCAGGGGTTGTGTGTCCAGCAACGGCACATCTTCATCCAGCGGGGCGGTAAATGGATGATGCCGGGCAATAAAGCGGTTGGCCGCCGGGTCATGTTCAAAACTCGGAAAATCAACCACCCACAGAAAATCAAAACGATTTTCGGGAATCAGCTTGAGTTGTCGGGCCAAGGATTGTCTTAATTCGCCCAGGACTTTCCAAGCGGTTTCGACTTTATCCGCCACCGCCAGCAGAATATCGCCATCGTTGGCACCGCAGCGTTGCCGGATGGCCTGTTGCGCCGCGGCGGGGATGAATTTCGCAATTGGTCCGCCCATATTCCCAGCCCCTGCATCACCTCCCAGTTTAATCCACGCCAACCCCTTAGCCCCCAGCTTTTTGGCGTCTTCGGTCAGTTGATCCAGTTGCTTACGCGACAGCGCCGCACCGCCGGGAACGGCGATCAATTTCACGCAGCCGCCCGCCGCGACAGCATCCTTAAATACGGCGAATTCCGTTTGCCCGACCATATCGCTGATGTCTTTTAATTCTATGCCATAGCGTGTGTCGGGGCGGTCAATGCCGAAGCGGTCCATCGCTTCGCGCCAGCCCATGCGCGGAAAGGTCGAAGGCAAATCCACATTTAGGATTTGCTTCCACAGCCGCACCAGCAAGCCGGTAATCAGCTCAATAACATCTTCCCGATCTACAAAGCTCATCTCCAGATCAAGCTGCGTGAACTCGGGCTGCCGATCCATGCGCAAATCCTCATCCCGAAAACACCGGGCGATTTGCATGTACCGATCCATACCCGCAACCATCAGCACCTGCTTGAATAGCTGGGGACTTTGCGGCAAGGCGTAAAATTCGCCGGCGTGCAGACGGGAGGGCACCAGAAATTCGCGGGCACCTTCAGGTGTGCTCTTGTAAAGCATGGGCGTTTCAATTTCCAGAAAGCCATGCTCATCACAGTAATCGCGCATAATTTTTGTTACGCGGTGTCGGGTCGCCATCGCCTGGGCCATATCGGCACTTCGCAGATCAAGGTAGCGGTATTTCAGGCGGGTATCCTCATTTACCGGATCATGCTGCGCGGGCGAAAATGGGGCGGTATCGGATTTATTCGCCAGTTCCATATCTTCAACGGCGATTTCAATTTCACCGGTGGGAATTTTCGGGTTCACGGCCTGGGGCGCTCGTGCCAGCACGTGGCCCTTGATCAGAATAACATCTTCATGCCGTAACTGGCGGCCCAGTGCGTAAATATCCGCCAATTCAGGCCGGAATACAATTTGTACGATTCCCGTGCGGTCCCGCAAATCCACAAACACCACGCCGCCGTGATCGCGATAAGATTGCACCCACCCGGCTGCCACAACCTCTCGTGACAGATCGGCTTTTCTCAATGTTCCACAATAATCAGTACGCTTAAACTTCACACATTTCCTTTCGGTGTTTTCCGTTCAAATAAAGAGCCTGCCTAAGTAATTGCCCCGGCATTACTCAGGAAGGCTCAGAGCACCCCATCATACCGGAATTCAGAATTATTCACCGCGCCTCCACCGGCATCCGGCATTTTCCGGAGGCGCTACTACTTTGCTCGGCAGGATAACCCCGTGGGCTAACATTCTCGGTGGGATAAACCCACCGGCTCGCTGTTTCTATTTATTATTCATTATTTATTACTCATTGGTTTGTCCCCGGTTCCCTGTAACCTGTCCTCTGTAGCCGCGTCCGCCCCTTACCCCAGGCCCGCCTCCGCCATCGCTACCGCCTTCAGCAACGCCGCCGCCTTGTTTAAGGATTCCTGATATTCACTGGCCGGTACCGAATCAGCTACCAGCCCCGCTCCGGCCTGCACGTAAACGCGGTGCAAGGCGGGATCATGTTCGAACGGTGTAATAACCATGGTGCGCAAGGCAATACATGTATCCATATTCTTGGCGTAATCGATATACCCGACCGCGCCGGCGTAAGGGCCGCGCCGCGTTGGCTCAAGTTCATCGATAATCTGCATGGCCCGGATTTTAGGGGCACCGCTGACCGTGCCCACTGGCAACGTATTGCGCAACGCGTCAAAACAGGTTTTGCCTTCCGCCAGCCGCCCAGTGACATTGGTGGTGATGTGCATGACATGGCTGTAACGCTCCACCGTCATGGCATCGCTGATTTTGACCGATCCCGGAACCGATACACGCCCCACATCATTGCGGCCCAAATCCACCAGCATCACATGCTCGGCGCGCTCCTTGGGATCGGCCAGCAGTTCCGCTTCCAGCGCGGCATCCTGTTCTGGAGTTTTGCCGCGCGGGCGTGTGCCCGCCAGTGGGCGGTTGGTAATTACCCCATCTTCCACGCGACACATGATTTCCGGCGATGAACCCACCAGAGTACAGCTTGGACTGCTTAAGTAAAACATAAACGGCGACGGATTTATGATGCGTAACGCACGATAAATATCAAACGGATCGGCCCGGGTATCCATATTCAGGCATTGCGATAAGACCACCTGAAATATATCACCCGCCTTGATATATTCCTTCGCCGCTTCAACCGCCTTGTGAAATCCGGATGCGGAAAAATTGCTTTCATACCGCGGCGTGACCTCTGCATTGAGCTTCAACATGCCCAGGTGCATCGCCGTCGGCGAATGCAGGGATTGAATCATCCCTGCAATGCGCGCAAGGGCACCGTTATACAAACTCTCCATGTCAGCATGATCAATGCGGACATTGGCCACGGCCAAAATCGTTTTTTTTACATGGTCGAAAATAATCAGATCATCATAAAGACCGAAAATAATATCCGGCAGGTGCCGCGTGTTTGGCGGGGGGGAAGCCAGTTTTTCCGGCTCCAGATAGCGCACGGTGTCATACCCGGCATATCCCACCGCGCCGCCGGTAAATGCCGGCAACCCCGGCAAGCGCACCGCCTGGGCACCGCCCAACAGTTTTTCCAATTCAGTCAGCGGATCGGATGATTGTGAAACTTTCTTCACTTCGCGTGGCGTACCGGGGTGCTGTGAAACGGTGACCCGTTCACCGCGTGCTTCAAACACCGTTGCCGGGGCGGCCCCCAGAAACGAATACCGCGCCACACGTTCTCCACCCACCACGGACTCGAGGAGAAACGAATAGCCGGATGTGCCGCGCAATCGCTGATACGCCGATACCGGCGTAAGATAATCCCCGGCCATAGGTACATACACCGGTACAATTGCACCCGGCGCAGAGAGTTTTTTAAAATCATCAAACGACGGTACGGCAAAATCTCGCGGATTCAAACTCAACGTCAACTCCTTGGCACAGCCGGTAAACTCCAAGCATTCTAATGCCACCGCCCGAAGTTTTGAACCCAAAGGGAATCACCCACGGGAATCGCCGGTCAATCTGCTTCTTGCAACTTTGTGAATGATCTGCCGTTTTATCATCTGGAAGAACGTCGCGGTGCGGGGTATATACTCCGCCGAGCCTTTGGCGATACTCGGTCACGAAAGCAGTGGCGGCGCAGGTACCGCAGGCGTCGCGCCTGCTTTTGTCGTGTTGCTGATGCAGGCAAGATGCCTGCGGTCCAACGGATTGCATCGCCTATTTGTCGCATTGAACGGTGATCGGAGTATACTACCTGCAGTCGGGCTGGCAGGCTGCGCGAAGCGTGTGCAGCGCGGCGGCTTACCGTTTTGCCGGAGCATAAATTTTGGCTTTTTTTAATGACTGTTCCCCCTATGGGACTACTAAAAACGCTGTTCTGGCAGCCCTTGTCCTGCTGGCCTTGGCGATGCTGCCCGCGTGCTCGAAACCGCCTACCCACGTGGTGGCCGCACCGCCGCCGGTAAAAGTTGTTCTGGCCAAGGCGGAAGATGTCCCGGTTGATTTAACCAATATTGGCATTGTTCAGAGCGTGGCCTCGGTAACGCTGGAAACGCAGGTGGATGGTATTATCAATGCTGTTCTTGTCAAACCCGGGGAGACGGTGCGAAAGGGGCAGATACTTTTCACACTCGACAGTCGCCCCTTTGTGGCCGCTCTCTTACAAGCCCAGGCGAATCTGGCGCAGGCGCAGGCCAACGTCACTGTGGCCCAGGCCAAACTGGACGGCTACCAGGCGGCTTATGTGGACGCCGCGGCGGACTGGCAACGCGCGCAAAAAATGGGCACCAGCAGCGGGGCGCTGGCGATTACACAATTTGATGCCTACCATTCCACCTTCGATCAGGCCAAAGCCAATGTCGCCAATGGCAAGGCGTCGCTGGTGGCGGCCCGGAAAGCTGTAGATTCTGCCAAAGCGAATGTAACCACGGCACAAATCAACCTTGGCTACTGCACCGTTCGCTCGCCGTTGGATGGCAAAGCCGGCAATTTACAGGCCTTCGTGGGCAGCAATGTAAAAGCCACCACCACCAATCTTCTGGTCATTAACCAGATGCAGCCAATTTATGTTTCCTTTTCCCTGCCGCAAAGTGATCTTTATCAGATTCGTCAGGCGCTGCGGACGGATTCCAAGTTGCCCGTTTACGTTCGCGCCCATGGGGATCCCGGGCCACCGTCGCGGGGATATTTGAGCTTCATTGACAATGCCATAGATGATTCCACCGGTTCCATTCAACTCATGGGAACATTCGCCAATACCCATGAAGAACTTTGGCCCGGAGAATTCGTCGATGCCACCTTGCAGGTCGCGGTGCAGAAACATGCGGTGGTAGTGCCGATTCAAGCTGTACAAACGGGACAAGATGGTTTGTTTGTTTTCGTGATTAAAGACCACGTTGCGCGGATGCAACCTATTGCCGAGAAGTTTTCCTACAACGATCTGGCGGTTATCAGCAAAGGATTGTCGGCGGGTGAAACGGTTGTCACCGATGGGCAGGAAAGCGTGATTTCCGGCCAACCGGTAGAAGTGGTAACCAATGGGCTTATTGCGCCGGCCGCTCTCACGTCTCATACCGGTGCCAATCGGCCTGATGCCCGCGCGAGTACCACTAAGCCAACCGCCAAGCCATCAGCAAGCACAAGCAAGGGCCGCCCGTGAATATATCTGAATTTTTCATCCGCCGTCCCGTGGCTACGACGCTCATGACCGTTTCCTTGGTCCTGTTTGGAATCATGGCCTATTTCCAGTTGCCCGTCAGCGATTTGCCGGATGTCCCGCGTCCCACCATTGTGGTCAACGCGGCCTTACCCGGTGCGAATCCGTATACCATGGCCTCGTCGGTGGCGACTCCGCTGGAAAAGCAATTTACCCAGATTTCCGGCTTGGATTCCATGACCAGCCAAAGCTCGGAAGGTTCAACTTCCATTACGCTGAATTTTGCGCTGCATCGCAGCATTAACAACTGCGCCCAAGATGTGCAGTCCGCGATTTCGCGGGCGATGGGGCAGTTGCCCCACAACATGCCCAACCCGCCAACCTATCAGAAGGTGAATCCCGCCGATCAACCCGTGCTGCTGTTGGCATTGGAATCCAAGACGCTGCCCATGTATACGGTCGATGACTACGCGGAAAATCTCCTGGCGGATTCCATCTCTGAAGTGGACGGCGTTTCAGCGGTGAATGTGTACGGTGCCCAAACCTACGCTGTGCGGATTCAAATCAATCCCAACGCCCTGGCCGCCCGGGGCATCGGCGTCGATCAGCTTACGCAGACCATTCAATCCGCCAATGTCGATCAACCCACGGGGATCCTCTGGGGAGAGCATAAATCTTATCAGGTGTACTCCAATGGCCAGTTGACCAATGCGGCGGCTTATCGCCCATTGATCATCCAATATAACAAAACAACCGGGGCCGTGGTGCGGCTGGACCAGGTCGCCCATGTCATCAACAGTGTGGTGAACGACAAAATAATGGCCTGGTACTATTCCCACGGAAAATTCAGCCGAGCCATTATCCTGGCCATTCAGAAACAGCCCGGGGCCAACACCATTCAGGTGGTCAATAATATTGAAAAATTGCTGCCGAAATTGCAGGCAAGCATTCCGCCTTCCGTAACGCTTACCACCATGTATGATAAGTCCCTGGATATTCGCCAAGGTGTTTTTGATGTTAAATTCACCCTGCTTCTAGCGCTGCTTCTGGTGACGCTGGTGATCTTCGGCTTTTTAAGAACTATTCGCGCCACGATTATTCCCGTTGTCGCGATGCCGCTGGCCATTATCGGCACCTTTGCCGTCATGTATGAAATGCACTTTACGATTGATTATTTTTCACTCCTGGCGTTGACCCTGGCGGTGGGTTTTATTGTCGATGACGCCGTCGTGATGCTGGAAAATTCCTATCGTCATATTGAAATGGGTAAAACGCCCATGCAGGCCACGCTGGACGCTTCACGGGAAATCGGTTTCACCATTATTTCCATGACGTTGTCGCTGGTGGCGGTGTTTATTCCGATCATTTTCCTGGGCGGTCTTATTGGGCGGTTGCTTAATGAATTCGCCATCACTCTGGCTGCCGCGATATTATTTTCCGGTGCCATTTCCCTGACTCTCACCCCCATGCTGTGCAGCCGGATGCTACGCGACCAGCGGGGGCAGCGCCACAACTTTCTCTACCGTTTCATGGAACAGTTATTTGATACCTCCCACAAAGTATATCTCTGGATGCTAAGGGGTATGCTCAAGGCGCGACTGTTGGTCGTGATACTTTCTGTGGCCACGTTGTATTTGACCATTCATTTACTGATCACGATTCCCGAAGGTTTTATTCCCGCGGGAGATAGTGGACATATTCTCGTGGCCACGCAGGCTCCGGAAGGAATATCCTTTCATTCACTGGTAAAGCACCAGTTGGCGCTGGGCGAGTTGGCGAAAAATAATGTCAATGTGGATAATTTCATGTCCTTGGCCGGCGGCGGTCCCTTCGGGGCCAGTAACGGTGGCGACATGTTCTTCCACTTAAAGCCCGCCGGCGATCGCCCCCTGACCACGGATCAGGTCATCACGGAACTGCGCCACAAGTTTTCCCGCGTGGTGGGCATCAAGACGTATATGCAGAATATTCCGCCGATTAATGTCAATGGCAAGTTGACCAAAGCGCAATATCAATTCGCTCTGCTTTCACCGGATACCACCGCACTTTTCAAATACGCGCCGCTACTGACCGCCAAACTTCGCAAGCTTCCCGGCCTGCGGGAGGTCAACGATGATCTGCTGATTAGAACCCCCCAGGTCAACGTGGTGCCGGACGATAATCGAGCGCAAATTCTTGGGGTAAGCCATCAGGCCATTGAAGATGCATTGGGATTGGCCTACGGCCAGGAACAGATTTCCACCATTTATGACCCCCAGGCGCAATATGAAGTCATCATGGAAGCGGAGCCAAAATACCAGCGCAATCCGCAGGATCTTTCGCTGTTGTATGTTACTTCCAACACCGGAAAATTGGTTCCGCTCAATGCGGTAACGCACGTCACCAAAAGCCTTGGCCCCCTGATTATCAATCAGACGGGCATCTTGCCATCTGTAACCATCTCGTTCAATGTGGCGTCCAATTATTCCTTGAGCAAAGCGGTGGATGAAATACAAAAGACCGCCAAGGCGACGCTACCGCCTCAAATCCTCACCAACTTTCAGGGGGAAGCGCAAATTTTCAAGCAGGCCGTGATCAACATGGGCGTGCTCCTGCTGGTTGCCGTTGCGGTCATTTATATTGTTCTGGGCATTCTGTATGAAAGTTTTATTCACCCCATCACCATCCTTACGGCCCTGCCCTTTGCGGGCCTTGGTGCCCTGCTGACCTTGATGATATTTGGCAAAATTTTAGATCTGTATGCGTTTGTCGGGGTCATCATGCTCATTGGCCTGGTAAAGAAAAATGGCATCATGATGGTGGATTTCGCCATTGCCCGCCGTGCCGCCGGCGAGACTCCCTATGACGCGATCTACCATGCCTGCAGCGTGCGCTTTCGCCCCATCATGATGACCACCATGGCCGCCTTATTTGGCACACTGCCGATTGCCATTGGAATTGGGGCGGACTCCGACACCCGGCGTCCGCTTGGTTTGGCGGTGGTAGGGGGGCTGCTGTTTTCTCAATTTCTCACCTTGTTTGTCACACCGGTATTTTATATCTACCTGGAGCAGTTTCAGACCTGGCTGAAGAATCGCCG
>DAHXLH010000018.1:0-5524 GCA_027366115.1 Phycisphaerales bacterium | reverse complement strand
TGCTTACTCAATGGTATCCAAGCTCCCTGGGCATTACGCCCCTGCATGAACTTCGTGGCCGGATTGTACATGGAGGTATATTGCAGGGCATCACCAAACAGCACGTCGGCGTCCTGCGTTTTATGCAAATCCAGGGCCAGGTGTCCGAGAGCCGCATAAGCGATGTCCGTTTCTTCCGCCGATGACACATTGGTATCCGCCGGCAGAATGCTGCCGTATTTTTCACCTGGCACATCCTGATACGCATGGATGGAACTTAAATCCGCATGTCCTTTGAGGTAATCGGGGAAACATTGCTTAGCCATGGCTTTATAGGCGGCTTTAATATCAAAGTGGTGCAGGCCCGCCTGCCAGATTTCCACCACGCAACTGGTTAACGGAAAACCGTTCTGGACACCCAGCGGCCGGTTGGCTTCGGCCCAGCGATCGATAAATCCCAATTGTTTGGCCATTTCCACCACGGACTGGGCCATATCTTCGGCCCGCCGGGGTTCAATCATCGTCAACAGCGGAATTTCACTGCGATAAATGTCCCAACCAGACCAGTTGGCGTAAATATGCTTATGGCCCGTTGGTACATGGTGAATCTTATCGTCATAGCCGATGTACCGGCCATCCGCATCATCAAACACACTGGGCAACAGCATGGCATGATATAGCGCGGTGTAGAAAATCTTCCGGTGTGTCAATGAACCACCCCGCACGGTGATTACCGAAAGCTCTTTATTCCAGCGGGCATGAATTCGGGCACGACTGGCGGAGAAATTAAATTTAGGCATTTCGGCCTTAAGATTCTTTTCCGCCCCGCCAACACTGACAAAGGATATACCAATGCGAACCTTGACCACTCGGCTGCGGCCGCTCGATGGATAACTTACATAAGCGCCAATGGGTGGGCCGGGAAAATGCAACGTGGGTTTGGGTTTCACATATTGAGTTCCCCATGAATCCCGGCGCGGCGGCGGGTAGTAGTTAATGGGAAACAGCGGCCCGACGCCTTGGGCCTGCACCTGCCGGCTTACTTGTGCTTTGATGGAATGACCTTCCCATACGCCATAAGTTTTGAATGGCGCACTGAACTTCATGACAAAATAAACCGTCACCGGCAGGTTGGTACCCACCATCGTTACGCTGGTAACTGAACCGGTAATGGTATGGTCGTTGACAATGTGAATGTTCGAGCCGACGGTGGGGTTGGTGGCGTGGCTGATGGGAATGAGAATATTGCCCTGTTTTCCAGCGGGAAATGTGAAGCGGCCCATGCCGCAGCGGGTGGAGGCTGTGAGCTGTGCATTGATGCCCCAAGTTTGCATGAAGACGCGGTAATAACCGGGAGATGCGGCTTCCTGCTGGTGGCTGAAATCAAAGCCATAGTCTTTTTGTTGCACTTTTACCGCCCCGGTGGTGGCGGTAAAAAACACATCACCATAATTCGGACATCCGCAGCCGCTCATGTGGGTCATACTAAAGCCGCTGATATAGTTGTCTCCGTAGACGTAAAATCCATTGGGCATATCCGGGCTTAGCTCCACCATGCCAAAAGGCGCTATGGCCCCCGGAACAATGTTGCCGCCTGCTGCGGTACCGACGAACGGATTCACCAACGCTGCCAAATCCGAACCGCAGGCCATACCGCCGGCCAGAGCCACTAAAGCGGCACAGACGATGATGACTTTGAGGGCCGTCGTGGAAAACACGTAACACTTGGACGCCATAAAAAATCCTTCACGATTTAGTAACCGCTTCGGCCCTTACGCGTGGCGTTATTTGGTGGAAGCAACGCGGCATTTCTTTCCGGCGTGAGAACAAACCTTTTAATGCTTAAGGCATAGATAAATTTCGCCGAGTAAGCGCCACACTTACCTTTATCAAAAGTCAGCGTATTCCTGCCCCTGGCCAAAGTAACCTCGACCGGTTGGGTCTCGTGCCAGCTACCGGCGGTCCACGGAACGATCATATTGACACCAACCTTACCATGATTCACAGCAACCACCATATTTTCCGGTGGTTTAACGGAATCAACTTCAGCGACAAGTTCATACCTGCCGGCCGCCGGTGCGTTTACCATATACTTGATGGGCTGGTGTTTGTTCGCGGCAGGCTGGCCAATTTGATAATAAAGTTGCATGCCGCCTGAAAAGCTCTTGGACGGGATGATTGATCCAACTTTCTTGCCCCTTCGCTTCGGTGCTTTTTCGAACGCCACGGCCGGGATGGTGATGACACCGGAATGATTGACCGAAACGCGCGTCGCCGAAGGGCTAATGTAAGCCCGCTGCAATTTTTGTGACAAGGTCGGGCCGTAAAGCTCGGCAAGGCGAGCGTTGGTGGGGGTAACGGGGGTCGGTTTGCCGGAGAGGATGGCGGCCCGCTCCTGGCTGTTGGCTACGGCGAACCAAAATCCTCCAGTGCCCAATCGATTCAGCCTTGGCTTTTGTTCCCCCAGAACGGAACCAATCCACCCAGCGCGCAGCACCTTCATGAATTCCGCAGGATAACGCCGCGCCTGCGACTCAAGGTAAAAATTAATGCCGCTGGTTCCCTTCCACCATATCCAATCCCATCCGGCACAAAACCGTGTGACCCACCCATCGCGGGTCCAGCGAGTCAACGCGGCATGTCCGCGCTGCTTTACTCCCCACGCGGGGATGCCGAAAGCTCGCTCGGCCAGACGGCCATACCATGCACGCGGCCCGCATTCGCCTCCCCCTGCCACGATTTGCTCCGCCATACTACCGGGAAAAGTTCCCCATCTGGGCGAACGAATATAACCCACATCTGTATGAACGATGTCAATGTAGTGCCCGCTTAAGACATAGGCGGGTGCATAATTCATCATCATTTTACGAAACCAACTGATCTCCCGGTTTGAAAACGGATCATTAACCACGAAGCGGCAATCCCATACAGAAAGAGTTGGAAATACCGGGTCCAGTTCCTTAGCCAGATACGCATGCTGAAAATTCATATAGCGTGCGACAGCATCAAATCTATGATCATCCCATCCCGTCATCGACGGCTGCTGGATAAGCGCGATCGCCAGCGATAATCGCTTGAGAATGCCTTTCTTCGCCAGCGGGCTGGCGTGCTGGATTGCTGTATATATCTGCATGGTCAGGCCATAGTTGCCGTTGCGCGCCCCATCGGCCATTTGCATCTCCTTCATTAGCGCGTGGTCGGCCAGCATCGAACGGATCAAATCCTCGTTAGTCCTTGACTTCTGGGCAAAGGCCGCCAGGCCTCGTGGCGTTGCGTCTGCGATAACCGAGGCCTCCACCAATTGATTATCAAGGTGACTGCTTGAAAGCACCGGGTCTACTATCGAAAGGATCGGAGCCGCGACCGACTGACAACGCGACAGGGCCCGCCCGTAAGCATGAGATCGCAAGAACGGCGGCTTTACGAATTTCCTTTCAGCCCGGTAGGCTTGCATAAATGGATGTTTTAAACCCGGATCCACCGACGGTAACGCATGAGAAATATCACGTCGCAGTTTTTCGAGAATCGCGGAGTACTGTGCCATTAGTTCCTTGCCGCTTGCATTAAGTGCAACGGGGGGCCGACCGTGCTTTTTCCCCCCCGCAAAACATGCAGTAGTACTCATCGTAGCCACGGAAAGGCACAAAAACGAAACAAAAAAACACCGATTCATAAAAAAACTCCCATAGGAGCGTATCCGAGTAATCGCAATCCCGGGCCTATATTCGGACAGGCTACCAGGCTCTTGGGTTTTGGGGACCGTTCCTGGGCTTTTGGCCGGGCAGCCTCCACACGATTCTAACGATAATCAAGTGTATCTCTCCCGCTGACGAAAGTACACCTGATGAAAGTACAGATGAAAGTACAGCAGTGCCGCCCCGTGCTGCCCAAACAAGTGATGCCCAAACATAGTACAGATTAAACCCTTGTTATTCCAAGCAACCCGCCTGATGAAAAAGGTGTCACACACGAATACCATTTCCTTCGGCCAAGCCGGCGGCTACGTGAAATTTCCCTGCCCGGCTGTGGGGCAAAAAATATGGCTGCTGCACCGGCTGCTGCACTCTCGGCTTTATGCACTTTCGGCTTTAATGCTTTTTTAATCTCGGTGCCGTATAGTTTTGTTTTACCGCGTGGACACCGCGTTTAGCTGCTTTGGCTCAGAGCGGCGGGTGTCACGCTTGGACATTGCATAGGGCAAAAAACCGCTTGGCTAACGAAAGGAACCGCGCTTATGGTACCATCCGTCTCCGTACTGGCAGTTACTAATTGGATCAAATTTTTTGGCCGTTTTCACCCCCTGCTGGTCCACCTTCCCATCGGCTTTCTGGTGTTGCTGGGGGCCATGGAAGTGACCGGACGATTCAAAAAATTTCAACACATTACCGCGGCCCGCGGTTTTATACTCGTGCTCCTGTCCGTCGCGGCCACTTTTACCATTATCTGTGGTTGGCTGCTGGCCAGTGGCGGTGGCTACGGTCATCGCGTTTTGTTCTATCACCGCTGGCTGGGAACCAGCGTGGGGGTTTTAAGCATCCTGCTGCTGGGGATATGGCTGTATAAGAAAAAGGTCGGCATCACTTATTATTCCACCCTGCTGACCGCACTGGTTGTCATGACCTTTGCCGCGCATTTTGGTGGCACGTTGACCTTTGGCAGCCGGTATCTAAGCAAGTACGCACCGGGGTTTCTCAAGCCGCTGTTGAGTTCGGATATTAAGCGTAAAGCAATTCCCTATCAGAATAAGGGTCTCGCGCTCCAGACTCCCCCCGATTTTGCAAAATACGGCCACCGGGGCGAACAGAGCGTCCGCATAACTCCCATCGTCGATCTGCGCGCCGGCGGGAGTTTTTATTCCCGTTACATTCAAACTATTTTCACCGACAATTGCACGCGATGTCATGGGCGCAATCGGCAAAAGGCACACTTGAGGCTGGACTCTTATTATTGGCTCCGACATGGCAGTCGCGGAAGACCCGTGGTCATTCCTTATAACCCCGCGCGCAGCCGCCTGTATCAACTTATATCCCTGTCACTGTGGCAGCGCCATCACATGCCACCCCGCCACCACCACCAGTTGACCGCTGGGCAGATACAACTGATTCGCTGGTGGATACAGACCGGTGCCAGCGGTACCGCCTCACTAAATTCGCTTCATCCGCCCGCTTTCATCCGTCGGGATATTGGCGATCCTGTCCCGCGTGCCGAGGATTCGCCGACGTTGCCGTCCGCCCAGCCCATTGCGTTATTGCATCGCAGCGGCGGCGCTGCAGAGTCTAAGCAGTATTAAGGCCCCCCCCCATGACTTCCTGATTTGGCCTGCACGTGAACGCCCCACCACCGGCAAAGCCGGTGGCTTTGTGAAGTTTCCCCCGCGCGGCCGTGTTGCGCGGAAATATTGCCGCTAGTACTACAACGCTATAAGTGACTCCAATCGCAGACTATCATGTCCTTCAATTTCAGACCCAACGCGTGCAATCGCCGAAGTGTCCGCTTGCGGTGGCTGTGTTCGGCAGCGGCATTGCGGCGTTGCGTCCGAACCAGC
>DAHXLH010000009.1:0-15180 GCA_027366115.1 Phycisphaerales bacterium | reverse complement strand
AAGCACCGGCGCGTTCAATCATTCGGTCTGTACCTTCCACCGCTTCCACGGCAATAATTTCCCGGTCTTTACACGCCAGACTTTGACCAATTAAAAGGGTATTGACTTGCCGGCAAAGGATCTGACCATGCCATCGGCTGAGGCAGAACCCATTGGTTTGATCGCCGGGCAGGGTACACTGCCCTTGGCCGTGGCGCGCGGACTGAAGGCGGCGGGGCATCCGGTGATTTGCCTGGGGCTTTCAGGTCAGAGCCGGGAGACGGAACTCACGGAACTCTGCGATGCGTTTTATCGGGTAGGCTTGATCCGTTTGAATCAGTGGATTCGAGTATTGCGGCGCCAAGGTGCCCGGCGGACGGTGATGGTTGGACGGGTGGCCAAGGAAAGAATGTATGATCGCTTTCACATGTTTCGATATATGCCGGACTGGCGTACAGCGCGGCTATGGCTGGTGCGGCTGCGGCATGACAAACGCAGCGACCGATTGCTGCGCGCGGTGGCGGATGAATTGGCCAGTGGCGGAGTGGAAATAATGGATGCACTACCGTATATCCCGGAACTATTGGCCTCGTCCGGCGTCATGACGCGCTGTCAGCCCGGTGCGGGGATTCTGGCTGATGTGGATTTTGCATGGCCATTGTTGCGGCAAGTCAATACCCTTTTAATTGGTCAAAGTCTGGCGTGTAAAGACCGGGAAATTATTGCCGTGGAAGCGGTGGAAGGTACAGACCGAATGATTGAACGCGCCGGTGCTTTGTGTAAGCGCGGCGGATGGGTGCTGTGCAAGGCCAGTAATCCCAATCAGGACATGCGATTTGACGTGCCGACCATTGGGCCGGCGACCATTGAGCGGCTCAAAAAACAAGGTGCCGCCGCGGTAGTGGTGGAAACCGGGCGAACCATTATGCTTGACAAGCCGGAACTGCTGAAACTGGCCGACGAAATGGGAATTGTGGTCATGGGGCGACCGTGAAGCGGGCTTAATTCAACAAAACCCAAAAAATGGTCGGCTTTTGCCCGATTTATCTGATATACGCCATTTTCTATGATGTTTTATTGGGCGTCGTTTGACATATAGACGTTCATGATTAGTATCATCATTAAGAAACCGCGTGTTATGTTTGCGGTGAAAATCATGAGCGAACGGGAAAAATTCGGAACTGAAGAACTCGCAGTAGTGCTGAGTCATTATGATATTGGTGTGATAAGCACCGTAAAAGAGTACGCCCGGGGTTCACGAAAAGCCCCTAAACTCCTGATACGCTCGGAAAAG
This sequence comes from Phycisphaerales bacterium, assembly GCA_027366115.1. Taxonomy (GTDB): domain Bacteria; phylum Planctomycetota; class Phycisphaerae; order WQYP01; family WQYP01; genus JAMDCX01. The sequence continues at coordinate 13,907 of DAHXLH010000009.1, read as the reverse complement.
GGCGATTACCTGCTCAAACGCCGGGCGCGGGGTAAAGATGATCCGTTTAAAGTGGCGTTTTGCCATGCTATTCAATTGTATCTGGCGGAAAAGCAGTTTCCGCTTCCGCACCTGATTGGTACCAAGCGCGATAACAATTCCATGCTGCAACTTTCCAGCACAATCTACGAGCTTTTTGAATATATTCGCGGCACAGGATATGACAACTCTCCGGAGGCCACGCAGGATTCTGGACGGATTCTGGCGCTTTACCACAAACTTCTGCGCGATTACACGCCGGAATATGAGCCTCCCACGGGCAGTTATCACAATTCCCGGCATATCGGCAGCAGCATTGACCAGATTCCCGGCACCATCAGCCGTAACAATTTGCCACATAGTGACACGCGTGTGGTAACCGATACTCTGGAAATATTGCGTACCGCATACGTGGAGGCGGCAGCCAAGGTCGATGAAATCGGGCTTCTGGATTGGCCACTACAAATTGTCCATTGCGACTGGCATCCGGGAAACATGCTGTTTCGGAACCAGAAAGTGGTGGCGGTTATTGATTACGATTCGGCCCGGCTGCAACAGCGCATTGTCGATCTGGCCAATGGCGTGCTGCAATTTTCGATCATTGGCGGCGGCGATGACCCCGCGACGTGGCCGGACCATGTTGATGAAGGCCGATTTGAAAGATTTATGCACGGATATGATTCTGTGGATATGATAAGTGTAGCGGAATTGCAGGCTGTGCCATGGCTGATGGTGGAGGCGATGGTGGCCGAAAGCGCGTTCCATATTGCAGCTACCGGCTCATTTGGACGTATTGAGGGATTCGGATTCTTGAAAATGATAGAGAGGAAAGTAAAATGGGTACAGGAACATGCGGACCGGCTGCTGAAGTTGATCCACAATTAGCCGCTAATTCCATTCGGCTTTTAGCCGTGGCAACCGTTCTTGCTTTGGCCTGTGGCCGTAAAGTTCCGCGTTCATGGAAGAACATCGGATGATGATGAAATCCGCTAATGCGTGGTTTCTTAGCGCCAATCTTACGGATGGGAGAGATCGCTATATGTTGTTCAATCCGACCAGCTCCGGCAATTGCCGGGAATGCGGTCGAGGTGATGTTGTTCCGCTGAAACCAAGCGGATAAAAACAAGGAGCTTGCCATGAATGTATTGATTCCTCAAACGGGCCTGGGGGGAAATTACGCCTTAATCTGTGAGCGCCTCAAGCAAGTTCGCACACAGGTCTGTGGCCGACGGGGCCAGTCACGCTTTGCCTTTTTACTCGGACTCTCGCCATCTACATACAATTACTATGAGAAGGGCCGAGTACCGCCGGTGGAGGTACTGGATTTGGCCGCCAGAATATCCGGAGCTCCCCTGCTTTGGCTGATTCGTGGCGAACCGACGGATTTCAATATTACCACGCTGAATTTTATTGTTGGTGAATTGCCGGAAAAGCCACCCGCCAAGGAAAAAACGGATCCCGTTTAAGACCGATGAGAATATTCATGTCCGAAACGCATGTCGGTCTTTCAATGGTAAAAAAACGCTGACGGGCGGGATCGTTTTGATTTTCTGGTGGCGAGAGAGTTATTTCAGACAATTTTTTTTGAATGTAAATTCAATGATTTCGGTGGGAATGGCGTATAATCATCGCAGGGCGAATTGAACCCCACTTTGACAAAGGGACTTCATGCGCATGGATTGCGACACATCAGTTTCACGGCCGCTTGCCATCCGAGCACTGCTGATCATCTTGTTACTTCTCTCATTTGGCCTGCCGTCGATCCGTGCGCAGGTTACGGGGTTTGGTTTTCCATCACCGGCAGTGGTACAAGCCACGCTTCAGGCACAACCAGATAAAATGACAGCGACGGGTAAGGGCGTTCTGCGCATTTCCTGCACAATTATCCCGGGGTATCACCTGCAAAGCCACCACCCGTTGGACAAATTTCTTGTGCCGGCGGAAGTTACCATCTCTCCGGTGCAAGGAATTGCGTTTGGAAAAGTTACCTTTCCGAAAGCCAGACTAATCACCGCATCCGCGCAAATTACCAGTGCTGGGAAACTCTCGGTTTATGAGGGGCGATTTGTCATTGCTATTCCGTTTACGGTTTCAACGGCAGCCAAGAACGGACGCAACGCCATCCATGCGGCCTTTACCTTTCAAGCCTGCAATGCCGAATCCTGCCTGCCACCGCAAACGCTGAAACTCTCTGCTTCAATTTTGGTGTCGGGCGGACAATGGCGGGCCGGTGTGCCGCAGTCTTCGGCCAAAGTCGCCACCCATGGAACAGCCCCCGCGGCAATTTCCGGCAATGCCGGACACAAACCAACCGATGCCCAACAGACGCTTGCCGCGATCAACTCCCTGCATTACGACATTACAACTGTCCATGAGCCATTGTGGCGACTGATCGTGTTCGCTTTAATGGGCGGACTGATCTTAAATATCATGCCGTGTGTGCTGCCGGTGATTCCATTAAAAGTTCTGGCCATGGTTCAACAAGCCCATGGATCGCGAAAAATGGCGGTGCTCCATGCGCTGGTTTTTTCAGCGGGGATTATTTCATTATTTTTTATTCTTGCAGTGATAATGGGGATATATCGCGCCGCAACCGGGCAGACTCTGACCTACGGCATGCAATATCAGCACCCAGTATTTCTGATAGCGATAGCTTTGATCGTGCTGGCACTGGCGTTATCCATGCTGGGGGTGTGGACTATTCAACCGCCCAATGCGCTCTATGCCGTTGAAACCAATCGCGGCGGATTGGCTGGCGCGTTTGGCATGGGCATGTTGGCGACATTGCTGGCTACTCCCTGCAGCGCGCCATTTCTAGGCGTGATGCTCACCTGGGCGCTGGTTCAGCCAACGGCGATTATCGTCCTTTTTTTTGTGCTTATTGGTGTGGGCATGGCGTGGCCCTATGTGCTCTTAGCGGCGTTCCCGGCATGGCTTAGTCACGTGCCGCGGGCGGGGCGTTGGTCGGAAATTGTCAAAGAAGCTCTGGGGCTGGTAATGGTAGCAGTGGCGGTTTATCTGTTGCTAAGCACAGAGAATCGGTCACAAATTGCCACCGGCTTTGTGCTGGCGGTGATTCTGGCGATTGTGTGCTGGGGTTGGGGCAGAATACCGGACATTAACATGAGACCTATAAAAATATGGGGTATTCGCCTGGGTTTTGTCGTGGGCGGCGTGCTGGCGGGCGGATTGTATCTGGCCTGGACCGGCGGAATTCAAGCGGTCAAAGGCGCTACAATTACGCAAAGCCACGCGGGAAAGCCGGGAATATTTGTGGTGAATCATTGGCAAGACTTTAACTGGAGTGCGATGAACGCGGCATTACAATCTGGCCATCCAGTGGTGGTGGATTTTACCGCTCCCTGGTGCATTAACTGCCGGTTTGTAAAAGCTACGGTGCTCGATGCGCAAAGGGTGCGGCAGAAGTTTGGTCTCGCTAAGGCGGTACTCTTCAGTGCGGATATTGATCAGCCGATACCGAAAGCCTTCTGGCTGAAACTCGGTGGCCGGGCGATACCATATCTGGCAATTTTATCACCAAAGCATCCAACCTTGCCCGCAATTTTGCGCGATATTTACACGCAACAGAATGTTATAGATGATATTACAGCGGCGGAACGGTAAGTCGGGCCCAAGATTGTTGAATCATTTGTCGGCTTGATTCGTTAGGCACAGAGAACGCTGCCGATGATGCAGAGCGGTCAAATGCGCACGGCGGTTGTAGAAAGGCGGAGCCTGAATTTGAAATACAAGCGAATCTGGATTGTCGTTTTCGTTGCGCTGAGTTTTGTTGGACCGGCCTTAAGTCGGGGTGCTACGCTGGGCACCGGCTGGAAATACCGGCGTTCCCTGCGCGCTAATTTATTTCCAACCTCAGCACCAGGCAAAAATCTGGCATGGGCCCAATTCTATACCAACAGTGCCCGCCTGCCGGATGGGCGGGATTTGCGTGTAACGACCGCCGCGGGAACCATATTACCCATGCGATTGCTGCGGGTATCAAAAAATGATGATATGGTGCGATTGGCTTTTCAAGAGCCGGCAGCCGGGGAATATTTTGTATGGTGGGGAAACAAGCATCCGGGGGCAGCTCCACCGGTGCTGAAAATTGACCGGGGCATATTTTTGCGTGTTTATCCGCTGGTGCAAGGGCCGCGACGCACGTGGCGGCAGATGAGGCAACGGTTTAATCAGGCAAGAGCCTTTGCCTCCATGTTTGTGCCGGAAATGTTCATGGGCTATGACCCGACGGGTTGGAATCGGCAGGATATGATGCGTTACCGGGCGGATTTGCACATTACCAGCGCCGGTAATTACACCTTCGCATTTGATGTGGCGGATGTGGGATTTTTGAATCTGAACGGGAAAAATCTGCTGACCAAAACCCGCCCCGGCGGGATGATGGGACGCGTGCGTTTCAAACGGACGATTTATCTCAAGCCGGGATGGTATCCCATGACGGTTGGCGAATTGCATTTGTGGTGGCTGGCGGGAATATCAGTGGATTGGAAGCCACCCGGATCAGCTCAATATGCACCTATTCCCGCCGCTGCATTTGCGCCGGCGAATCAGGCGGCCGTCGGGCGATTGGAGAAAGTCGGCGGCGGCTATGCGGCTGATTTCTCCATTAAGCCGCAATCACAATTATTTGTACCGCCGGACAATTATCTGCAGCGGTATACCTTTTCCGCACGGGTACCGTCCACGTTTGCACCACGGGTCAATTGGACATTTTCCGACGGGCAAACCGCGCAGGGGCTGCAAGTGGATCATGAGTTTTTAGCGCCCGGCATCTATACAGTTACGATGACCGTACATCAGGCGGGCAACATCTTTAGCGCAAAGCGACGGCTGCTGATCCGCACAGAAATGTTTTCCAAGTTTCCGTATCCGCCGGTGGATCCGTCGGGAGTAGTGGCAGATATTATTGACAATTACAATCTTAAAACGCTTTCGGGCAAGCAACTTTACCGCGGCGTAATGTTTTATCATCATTATAAAAATCTCCGCGGACTAAGAACCTGGGGACTGGCCTGGGCGCTTTCAACCGATGCGCAAAATCCACTATCTGTGGTCCACACCGCAGACATGCTGGTGCGCCGGGAACTGGCAAAAGGCAATTTTCAGCAGGCTGGAAATATTTATTTACTGGCCTCGCGAAAACACATCGACACGATGACGCAGGCCCATTTGCTGCTGCATTATTCCGTTACGGCCTGCAATTACTCCGGCACAGCTCCGGAAGTGCTGCGGTCACTGCAAAACTGGAAAGCTGATCATGGCCATTTATCTAAACCGGCGGCACACGATATTAACACCGCACTGGCCTATGCCGAGGTGGCCAACGGCAATGGTGTGGCCGCGAAGAAATATGTTGCCGACGCGGGAGACTTAACGGCAATGGCCTATAGTGCGCAGGAGATCCGGCAGGGTGTCCTGGCGCGTAATGTCGAAAGTTATATCAACAGCCATCATTACATCACCGCCGATCATCTACTGGATCAGTGGGAGTTGCAATTTCCGCGGGCGATTATCAAAGGCTACACGCGGCTTTTGCGCGTGAAGCTCATGACGTCGCAGCAGCATTTTATACAAGCTGCACACATTGCGGTACAGTACGTCAACAGCGAGCCGAAATCATTTTATGCGGCGAAATTACTGTATCTGGCCAGTGAGGCTTATCAAAGCGCAAACAAGACCAATCGTGCCGAGCTTCTTCTGGCGCGGTTAAAACAGGATTATCCTGAATCACCTTATGCGTATAAGCATTGAAGGCTTATTGACCCTTGAAAAATTGGAGATCGGCGTGGCGCGGATACATTTTCCGGACAGATCGGAATGCCACGTAGGGACTTACGCCATCGCAGAGCATTTTCTTATAAAACAACTGACTTACCAGAGCCGCATCAGCCCAGCGTATTTCCCGGCGCGGGCTGATAAATGCCGCGGCCCCGGTGCCACGCACAAAGGCCTCGCCGAACGTTTCATTACCCGTTAAGCAGCTTGAGGAAAAGACAATTTTCCCGGTTAGGTCCCCGGCCAAGGTAATAAGTTCATCAATGTCCACATCTTCCAATTGCAAAACCAGTTTGCGTTTCAGCCCGTGCATGGAAAAATGAATATGCCGACTGCTGGACATCCGGGCGAGTTTCAAAAAATGGCCGAGTTCCAATTTGGTCCGGATAAAAGAATATAGGGGTTTAGCCCCGATCATACGGAGAAATTCACCCAGCAGCCGCCCCTCCGACCAATGTTTTTCCGTCGGTTTTCGGGACACAGATTCGATAACGACAATTTTGTTAGAGGGCTGCAATCGCCGCGCTGGCATTCGGCCCGTTTCACCATCCACATAGGTGAAATAGGCGGTACCATTGGACAGAAACGTAACTCGAGCGGGAAATAGCCGTTCATTTCGCCAGGGGGCATACACGCGGTCGCCAATATGGTATGGATTTACAGTCACCAAGAACCTCCAAACACAACGGGGTATTATACCCGATGTGCCAAGGGGTAGCGGCGCAGGCCGAGCACGTATTGCAGCAAACTGATTATTGGACCTGCAACGCGCCGAATCGCCCCACCAAATAGCTAGTTTTTAGAAATCCAGGAGGATGTTTTCGCATTTACGATGCGCCAGGGCGTTGCGGCTTGACCACTTTCCAAGCCAGGCCACAGGCACGCATCAGCAGAATGGTAATATAGGTAACGTCAATTTCATACCATCTCATGCCATGGGCCGCCGAACGCTGCTGGGCATGATGGTTGTTGTGCCAGCCCTCACCAAAGGACATCAAAGCCACCCACCAATTGTTGCGGGAGTCATCACCGGTCTCAAAATTACGGTAGCCCCATGTATGGGCGGCAGAATTAACAAACCATGTCGCGTGATACATCACTACCACACGGGAGCAAACGCCCCATAGAACCCAAGAGATGCCCCCCATGGCCGTGCCCAGCCACATCCATCCTAAAGCGAATAAAATCGCCGCAAGGAAAAATTGCGGCACATACCAATATCGATCAATGAAACATAAAACCGGATCGCGCTGAATGTCTTTGGTAAGTTTTGATGGATCGTCTCCAATGCGTGAAGAATGGATAATCCACAGTAGATGCGACCATGAAAAGCCATCCCGCGGGGAATGTGGATCGCCTGGTTCATCGGATTCCGTATGATGCAGACGATGCGTGCCAACCCATTGAATCGGGCCGCCCTGCCATGACAGGCAGGCGAAGATGGTCAGAATGTATTCAATAGGTTTATAGGTAACAAAACTGCGGTGCGTAAGGAGCCGATGATAGCCAAGGGTAACACCGAGTCCACCGGCGATCCATGCCATGGCGAAGAATACCACGATTGATGAAACGTGAACGAACATCGGCAAAAATGCCACAAGCGTTAACACATGAAGAATAGCAAATACTGTGGAGTAAAACCATTTGAAGTGCACCGTTCGGCCATCACGCAGTTCGCGCTGGAGAAGCTTTGTGTTTGCTGCCATATACCGCCTCATGAGACTGATCTGCTGCAACATGGTATAAAACAACACCAACAGCTTTGCAGCGGGTACAAAACCCCTGATAGCATTATAGCATACCGCAGAGCAAAAAGTGAACAAGCAATACTGGTCAAGATTTTTCCTGGAATTCGTGCGACTTTTTTTGCCCCATCTGGGCATGAACGGGAGTTTTACGTGTTCAACGTGACATGGAATGCAGCGTATTGACCGTGTTCCAGTTCCGGGTGGTGGCACAGACCGACAATTTCTTTTCGATGGCAGTATTGGAAAGTCTGGTATTTCCGTAGCCATCCGGGCAATAGAGATATATTTCCCTGCCGATAATGCACAGCTTTTCCGAGGTGTTAGCCAGTGGCCGCAGTAACGCCAGCGCGTTTTGCGGAGGATTATCCGATAGGAACGTGACGTGGAGTTTGGAAGCGTCAATTTCGGACTGCTGCAAAAACGGATTGCCCCCGGCGATTTCCGCGAACTGCTTTGATGTTCGCAGCAGGACAGGGACCGCAAAGCCAATTTCACTTAGAATTGCCTGTTCAATTGTTTTGCGCAAGCGGCTGCCGGAAGCATTTGCGTTGCCAAACACAACATTTCCACTTTGAACATAGGTTCTCACGCCGGTGAAGCCAAGTTGACCAAAGCATTCGCGAAGCGTGTCCATTTTGATGACGTTCTTCCCGCTTACATTTATCCCGCGCAGGAGCGCTATAAAGATGGGCATCGTCCGCACCTGACCTATGTTTGATTTTATATAACCGCCTTTTGGGTTCCTAACCGGGCATGGTGTAGAAGAACTCTTCTTTAACGATTTTGCCATCCTTTACAGTGTACAGGGCGGCCTCCTCGACGGTAACGCGTTTCCCCGCCATCGGACCGTTTTTTGGTGCGTGGTCCAAGGTGAAGCCGACGATAAAGCGATCCCCGTGTGGCCAGGGCCCTGTGACTACGCAAGAATGAATGTCAACATCTTTTAAGAACCGCACGGTTTTTTCTCGCACGGCCGTAATGCCCTCAATCCGTTTTCTACCGGGTGCCATTTCCACAGCTTCGATGCTTACAATGTCGGGGCTGTAAAGCGTATCAACCGCCTCGAGCCAGTGACTCTGCTTGCAAAGCGAAACGAGTTTTTTGCCAACTTCCAACGTGGTATCCATGAAAGACTCCTTAAAATAAACTTGTCACACAAACAGAACACACGGGGCGTAATTACTTATTTCGATGCACGGGCTTTAATGCACGCCAAAATATGTTCCCAACCCTTGTTAACGCCCTGGCGATGTTCCGGCGCGATGTCGCCGATGGCACGATGCAATAGCGTCAATCGTGTGCCGCCGGATTGTTCCGTCAAGCGATATTGCACATGTGAAATCACCGGATAGGACATGAACATCGGGCCGGTGATCTCAAGCAATTTTGGTGGCTTGATAACCTGTACATGCCCCCAAAAGGGACCGGTATGATCGCCAAGAGCCCGATACCAGCGGCCACCGGGCCATGGCTCAAGTTTCATAGGCATGGGTGTACCATTCGGAAGTTCTGAGCCAGGACCAATTTGTTCAAGAAGGGCATTAAAAGCAATCGCCGGGGATGCGTCAATCTGAATTTCTTTTTCAATATGGAGCAGGTACTGCTCGGGCCATGCCATCGCTACCATGGTGACTCCTTTATTAAAAGCCTTCAACTCGCGCTTAAACCGCCCGGAGGCACACTGCCCCGGCCACGCGCCAATGTCTGTTTGGCCTCGGCACGTTCTTTAATTCGGTCAAGTTGATGTTGCCAAAAATGTTCAAAAGTCGCGGTCCAATCGTGAATTTCTTTAAGCGGTGCCGCCTCCACGCTATAAAAACGCTGGCGTCCGACGTGTCGGACTTTGACCAGGCCTACTTCCAACAGCACGCCGAGGTGCTTGGAAACCTGCGGCTGATTCCAACCCAGCGTATCAACAATGTCGTTGACGGGCAGCTCGCCCGCCGCCAGCAACCCCAGGACCTGCCGACGGCGCGGTTCGGCCACCGCATTGAAAGAGTCGAAAGTAGTCCGAGCACGAGCCATGTCTTTATAATATACCTATATTGGAATATGTCAAGTGTAAATTAAAAAATCCTTTCCGCCCTGGGAAAATACATCGTTTTAAGCGGCAGCGAACGCCAGTCGTCGCTATAATCGCCCGAGGTATTGACCGGAGATCAGGTGCCGATGAAATATGAACTCATTGTTTTTGATATGGATGGCACATTGACGCTCGACGCCCTGGATTTTGACAGCCTGCGCACGCAATTGGGGTTGCAGGTGCGGCATCCGATATTGGAATGGATTGACACATTGGACCTGGAAAAGCGCCAACAGGCTTGGGATACCCTGCACCGTCATGAGGCAATAGCCGCGGAAAAATGCCAGTTACGCCCCGGCGCAGACGCAGTAATTCAGCGACTCCGGAATCGCGGACTAAAGACCGCGCTGCTTAGTCGGAACAGTCAACGCAGTGTGGAGACAATACTGCGGCGATATCCGATGTTTTTCGACCATGTCGCATCACGCGATGAGATGCCAATTAAACCGGCGGCAGAAAGTATCTTAAAAATTTGCCGGGCGTTGCAAATCAGTCCGGATAAGACGTTGATGGTTGGGGATTATATCTTTGACTTGCAGGTGGCGAACAATGCCGGCACGCACAGCGTGCTGCTGCTGGAACCGAACTCCGCAGTACCCGATTTTGCCTATCAGGCTAATTATATCATACGGAGCTTAGAGGATATCGAAACCCTGCTCGATACACCGAACAGCTTTACTAACGCACGGACCACAGCGGGAGGCATAAAACAATGAAACGTTTATCCCGATATTTCCCATACACACCGGTCGGCACGCTTAGGAATCTCTCTGCTATCGTGATTTTTCTATTGCCATTTACCGCCGACCGGATACTAGCCACAAATGCAAATCACGCATTAGGTCCCGCCGTATCCGTGGACGCCTTGACCACTGCGACAGAGCACTCAAAGATTCATTTGATTCTAAAAGCGTTGCAGCAGCGCGGCACCACATTGCATAATTTTCAGGCTCATCTGGTGGTACAGGTGCATCATTTGCGAACGGATGAAAAAGATATGAATATCGGTCATATCTGGTATCAGCGGAGTCATGGAAAAACCAGGTTTGATATTCGTTTCAATATGCTGGTGGTTGATGGCGCTATTGCCAAGCGCCACGCGGATCATGATATTGTTTTTGAGGGTCACTGGCTTATTGATCGCAATGGCAGCGCTAAAATATTCCGTAAAATTGAGATTGCGCCACCGGGGAAGAAATTCAACCCGTTGCGGCTCGGTCAAGGGCCGATACCCATTCCCATCGGGCAAAAACCATCGGTTGTGGAAAAAGAATTTCATATTCAATTGCTGAAAAATAAAAAAATGCCCCCGCATACCGTTGGCCTGAAACTCATTCCGCGCGATAAATCGGCATTTACCTTTGTGGAAGTGGACTTTTGGATAAACACCCGAACATGGTTACCGATTGAGATTATTCGCACGGATCCTGATGGCACCCCCACCACGGCGAGGCTGAGTAAGATTGTCATTAACAAGACAATGCGGCATGATTTTCATTTATCACCACCGGGTTCTGGATGGACGGTCGTGGTGAAGCATTATCATGGCAGCTAAGAACAGAGGCGGTTTAACCCGGAGTTTAGCCAGAAAAATCTGATTTTTTTGCGATAAAACCCTTGATGGCATTGTGTAAAGTGGATGTCGGGGGTGTTTTTTGGCGGGAATATGTACCCATGTAAATACTGATTGTGTGCTTGACATTGTTTTGCATTATGTATATATTGTGGGCATGTACATCGAAGATGTCCCAAATCGCAACTCCCGCCCCGCCACGCTCGTGCGGGAATCCTCACGCGAAGGCCCCATCGTGCATAAACGCACTGTGGCCAATATTTCCCATTGGCCACGCGCCAAGATCGAGGCGCTGCGGCGGCTACTACGCGATGAACCAGTGGGGTTGGTCGGTTCCCCGGAATGTCTGACCATCACTTCCAGTCTGCCGCACGGCCATGTGGCGGCGGTGCTCGGTACGGTGCGAAAGCTGGGGCTGGATCGGATCATTTCCAGTAAGCGGTGCCGACAACGCGATATTATTCTGGCTCTGATCGCGTCACGGATATTGTTTCCAGCCAGTAAGCTTGGCAGCACGCGCCACTGGGAACATTGCACGCTGGGATCGGAACTGGATGTTCTGGATGTGGAACTGGATGAACTCTACAGCGCTCTGGACTGGCTCTTACGGCGTCAGAATCGCATTGAGAACAAGCTGGCGGAGATACACCTCCCGCAGGGGTGTAGCGTGCTGTATGACCTCTCCAGCAGTTACTACTATGGTGAGCATTGTGACTTGGCGAAGTTTGGCCATAGTCGGGATGGCAAGAAGGGCTGGCCGATTATCGTCTATGGCTTATTGGCCAACCATCAGGGTTGCCCTGTAGCGGTGCAGGTTTATGCGGGTAATACCGCAGACCCCAAGACCATGATGGATCAGGTGGAGAAGGTACGCAATCGCTTCAATTTGACTCGTGTGGTGATGGTGGGAGACCGCGGCAGCCTGACCAGCACGAATATTGAAAAGATCAAGGAATATCCCGGTGTGGGGTGGATCGGAGCCTTGCGGGGAGAAAGCATTGGGAAGTTGGTCAAGGAAGGGATACTGAATCGTTCACTTTTTGACCACCAGCATCTGGCGGAGATACAGTCGCCGGATTATCCCGCGGAACGTCTGATCGCCTGCTGGAATCCTCTGCTGGCCGAGAAGCGTGTGCGTACACGCGAATCCCTGCTGCTGGCCACGGAGAAAAAACTCGAACCGTTGATGCAGCAGGCCCTGCGGAACAGAGATAAAGGCAAGCCTTGGACTGACGCCCAGATCGGCCTGCGGGTGGGCCGGATACTCAACCATCACAAGATGGCCAAGCACTTTATTATCACCGTCAAGGAATCCAACTTCTCCTATGCCCGTCATGCCGAGTCGATTGAAGCGGAGGCGAAGTTGGACGGGTTGTATTGCATACGCACCAGTGAAGCCCAAGAGGCCTGGTCGGCACCGGATGTGGTGCGGGGCTACAAAGACCTCGGGAATGTGGAAAAAGCCTTCCGTTGCCTCAAGCAGGTGGATTTGAAGGTGCGGCCGATATTCCTGCGTAATACCGATCACGTCAAGGCCCACATCTTCCTATGTGTACTGGCTTATTACGTGGAATGGCACATGCGGCAGAATCTGGCGGAATTGCTGTATGCCGATGAGGAAATCCAAGCCAACCGTGGCACCCGTGATCCGGTTCTCCCGGCCCAGCCATCGGCCTCGGCCCAAGCGAAGAAGAAAACGCACCAGAATGCCCAGGGGCTGCCGGTGCAGAGCTTCCGATCCCTGATGGAGGAACTCGCCACGCAGAGCCGCAACGTGTGCCGGATGACCGACGATGATGATGATAAAGGCCCCACGGCCACAATGCTGGCTATGCCCACCGCCCTGCAACGGCGGGCCTTTGAGTTACTGGGGTGTACCCAGTAACGGGAAGTGACGAACTGAACCAAACCCTTGATCCGCAAGGGTTTTATCATTTTTCTTGGCTAAACTCCGGCATAAATAGTAGCGATTCTACGATCGGCTGGGCCACCACAGGCACTATACGCTATTCCACTCCGCTGAACCTGGCGATCCAGCCTTCGGTGGAATACAGTTCCCCAGGCAGTCCGTCGGATATTTCCTTCAAATCCTGAACGTCTTCCCCATCTACTCGGATATGGATCGCCACATCCTGTTGCTGTTCTAGTGTCCAAAGTAAATGGTGAAGTACCGTATCAACAACGCTCGGAACCAATGACAGAAAGACCTTTCTCTGACCCTCTGAGAAAGAGGCCAGTGCGTCGTGGTTTTTCTCAGCCATTTCCCCTTTCATGCTTCCGTCTACGATCTTCCTCCAGTCGACGACTGCCTTGTCCCTGACTTTCGTCATTAAAATGCGGCCAAACAGGTCCAGTGCGCCTTTTGACATTTTTTATACCTCCGAGTTCGTCTAGTTCCACGGGATTCGAGATGGAGCGGTAACAAACCACGGCACGCCGGGATAAACTTCGGCAGCAGATGAAATGGGGGTTCTGCGGCGGCGGTGTTTGTGCTCCGGCCTGGTTTCCCAAATTGTTTCATTGGTTGCGGCCATGAATAACGTGTCCGTCCTACGAACCACATCTACCGGGGAGTTTTCTGATAGGGGATAATCTGCGGGCATGAGGAACCGATTATCGTGGCCCGACGTGGTACAGGCGGACCTTGACGGTGCCACCAATCGAGGGGGCCGCGGAGAAAAATTATTTT
>DAHXLH010000007.1:0-28475 GCA_027366115.1 Phycisphaerales bacterium | reverse complement strand
TTGGCCCTGTGGCGAAGTAAGAGCAGAGGGCTGCCCACGTCCGAGTGGTCAGAATATGCCTTCCGCATCAGGCGCGACGCCAATTTGCGACAGTTTTCCAAGCACGGAGATTTCGGAACCTCCGTCAGGCCCCGGCCACACTTTTAACGCACTGAACCGATCCGGGTCCGGGTTCCGATGCTTGATCGCGGCGTAGCCAACGGGTATCCTTGCGCTAGTGTTTATGCACCCTCGCATGGCGAAGAGGCCTCGGAGAAATCATGAAAAGCCACTTCGATGAAAGTAGTAAATTTCGCGAAATCATGAACAAAACTCGGGCCGACTGGGCGAATATTCTGGGCGCTGCAAAAGCGGCCCGGGAGAACAGAGAAAAGCTAAATAGCATGCTGCAAAATGGCGAGCCCCTGGGCAATGAAGACCTCAGCTTTGTGGTTTTTGGCTCCTTGGCACGGGAGGAATGGACCAGTGGCAGCGATGTCGATTGGACCCTGCTTATTGACGGAGAGGCAAATCCACAGCATCTCAAAATCGCGCAGGCGATTAATGAAAAGCTGGAAGAGGTTAATTTTCGCGAGCCTGGGCGGACCGGTGTTTTTGGAAATCTGTCTTTCAGTCACGAGATCATCCATCAGATCGGCGGCCAAAGCGACACCAATCGCAATACCACTCAACGAATCCTTTTGCTTCTGGAGTCGGTGCCGCTGGGTGACCACGTCCAAGCATTTGACAGGGTTACCTCAGGCGTTCTGTCCCGATATCTTGAGGAAGATCCATCTTCCTCTAAGGTGCCGAGATTCCTGCTCAATGACATCATTCGATTTTGGCGAACGGTCGCGGTTGATTTTGCCAGTAAGCAACGCGAACGGGCTGGAAAAGGGTGGGGATTGCGAAACGCGAAGCTTCGGATGTCACGAAAATTGATTTTTACCGCCGGCATGTTGCTATGCTTCAATTCGAAGCGATCAGCAGAGGCCGACGGGAGTGAGTCGACCGACGGCCCTATTTTAAAGTATCTCCAGAACAACTTCCAGACGACACCTCTTGAAGTCGTGGCCGATGCGTGCACCGATCTGGATGATGGAGGGGCGGAAATTGGAAATAAGATATTCTCGCAGTACGACCTATTCCTTAAGGTTATGAATGATCCCGAAAAGAGGGGTAAATTGGAGAGCCTTCGCAGCGACGGCTCCAAAAACTGCCCTGTTTTTGATGAAGTTCGGGCAATCGGGAACGGCTTTCAGGAAGGCTTGATTGCACTTTTATTCAGCGATCCGTTTGCTGAACTTACCAAAGAATACGGGGTGTTTTAATGCGTTCTATCGGGTTTTCAACTGGGGCATTGGCCCTCGGCGATTTCTCCCGGGGGTTAGATTTAATTAGGAAAGCCGGCCTGCGCAGAGTTGAACTCTCCGCGCTGCGCTACGAGGAATTGCCCGGGCTTATGCAATTTCTCCGGAGTACCGGCATGGATGACTTTGATTACGTTTCCATACACGCGCCCAGCGCCTACACCGCTGGATTAGAACCCGCCATCATCGAAGCCTTGATCCCGGCGATTAAAAAAAAGCTCCATGTCGTGGCGCATCCGGATGCGATTTATGATTTCAGGCAATGGCGCCAATTCGGGAGCCTGCTGTGTGTGGAAAATATGGATAAACGCAAGCCGATCGGTCGGACCGCCCGAGAGCTTTCGGAAATTTTTAAAGAGTTGCCGGAGGCGTCTTTTTGCCTGGACGTGGCACACTCCCGGCAAGTAGATCCCACCATGGGAGTTGCAGCGGATATGCTGTGGAGTTTTACGAACCGGCTTGCCCAAGTCCATGTGAGTGATGTGAACTCCCGCAGCAGGCACGAGCGGCTGAATTTGGCAGCTTCCCTGGCGTTTAAAAAGATTGCCGCTTCCATTCCGGCGTCGGTTCCGCTGATTCTTGAGTCCCCCCTGTATGCGGAATCAGAATCGCGGATGCACGCTGAGATTGAGGCCGAGGTGGAAAGGGCCCAATGCGTATTTGAGGATCTCGGTCAATGGAAGGGAAACGCGCGGCACTTGGAAGAATCCCGAAGCCGGTAAAGCGAACGCACTGCTCCCTTTATTCCTACAATCCGGATAAATAACTAGGAGCCTGTCCAAGAGCCTACTCGCGTAATGCGTGTAGAGGTCTCGAAGCATGGAAGCCTGGCGTTTATCCGCGTAATATACAGTCTATTTTTCAGGCCGCTGCTGATTGTATACCGCGTGCCGAGATTCTACTTTGATCAGGCCGCACACATGCTGGTTTTCTAATTAATCCCGCCGATGTCATGCCGCAGTTGCATGCCCGGAAAATGAATTTTTGCGGCGGCGGCGTAGGCTTTTTTTTGCGAGTCGGCAAGGCCATCCCCCAAGGCGCATACGCCCAAGACGCGCCCGCCGCTGGTCACCAACCGGCCGTCTTTCATGGCGGTGCCGGCGTGGAATATTTGCACGTCCGGCATGGCGGCGGCTTGCTCAATGCCCGTAATGGGTACGCCGCGAATAACCTGATCATCGGGTTTCCAACCGTAGCCCTCGCTGGCCAGCACCACGCAGACGGCGGTTTGTGGTTTCCAAGCCAACGTAATGCCATCGAGTTTTCCATCAATACAGGCCAGCATGACTTCCACGATATCCGTTTCCAGCCGCATCAGCAGCGGTTGTGCTTCGGGGTCGCCAAATCGGCAATTAAATTCCAGCGTTTTGGGGCCACCGGGGGTTAGCATCAGGCCGATGTACAGGATCCCGCAATATTCAATTTCATTGCGTTTGAGCGTATCAAGCAGTGGGACAATAATTTCCCGCTGGACCCGCACCAGCAGTTCATCGGTCAGCAGCGGTGCCGGGCTGAAAGCCCCCATGCCGCCGGTGTTGGGGCCGGTATCCTTGTCGCCGATGCGTTTATGATCTTGGGCGGATTCCATAATGTACGCACTTTGGCCGTCCACAAAAGCCAGAAGGGATATTTCCGGGCCATCGAGGCGTTCTTCAATGACCACAGTTTGTCCCGCGGCACCGAAGATTTTTTTCTCCATCATATCGCGGACCGCATCCATGGCCTCCACCGGATCGCGGCAGACAATAACCCCTTTGCCGCGGGCCAGCCCGGCGGCTTTGACCACCAGCGGCTCTGTGCGGGTTTCCACATACGACAACGCGGATCGCATGTTATTAAAACTGCGGCCCTCGGCTGTGGGGATCAGGGCTTCACGCATGATTTTTTTGGAAAAGCTTTTGTCCCCTTCCAATTGTGCGGCTTGGCGGCGCGGGCCGAACGCCCGGATTTTTTTCTCCGCCAATGCATCGACCAGCCCTAACGTCAGCGGATCTTCCGGGCCTACTACGACCAGATCTACTTGACGTGTAACTGCCAGGGCCACCAACTCGGCGATGGCGTCGGCTTTAATGGGAATCAATTCGCCCAAGGCGGCCATTCCGGGGTTGCCTGGCGCGATCAGCAGCGTGTCGCAAAGCGGGCTGGATTTAATTTTCCACGCCAGAGCGTGTTCACGTCCGCCGGAACCAATGAGTAATATTTTCATGGCAACAACATACCTGACTGGAAAAAAGTTCATAGTGCTATCACGGTGCTCTCGTACGCGATGCGCCTTCTATGAGCAACGGATGATTAATTCGGTGGTTGATCTCGTGCCGCTAACCAACCACCGTGTTATCACCACGGTGCTCTCTTGCGCCTACAAATTGCGAGTGAAGCACACCATGTATAACGCGCACTGGCCACGCGGCCGGCCCGGCATTACATCGATTTAAGCATTCCGGCCTCGCGGGCGTACTGGAATACGCCACCGGCATCAATGATGGGTTTAACATCGCCCAGCGGCTTAAGTTTATGAGTCGTGTTCCGGGTGACATTCGTCACCAGAGAGTTATCAATATCGACAATCAGTTCATCACCGGTTTGGGTGATTTCCACCAGGCGATCAACGGTTTCGCAGGGGACCAGATAGCCTCCGTTGACGCAGTTGCGGAAAAAGATGCGCGCGTAAAATTCCGCCAGCACGACGCGAGCGCCGGCTTCGGCAATGGCCAGAGGGGCATGCTCCCGGGATGAACCGCAACCGAAGTTTTTGCCGCCCAAGACGATGGCAAAATCGGTTTTAAATTCATTGGGGCGCACAAAGCGGATCGTACCGTCCGGCAGACCACTTTGACCGGCCGGCACGCCATCCATCGCGTACATGCCGAAGTATTTGCGTTCTTCCGGGTCCGAGGGGTTATAGCTTAGAAATTTGGCGGGGATAATTTGATCTGTATCAATATTATCGCCAAGCACAAAAACTTTTCCGCGAATGATATTCTGCATAACTCAGTTCCGGTAAGCAGGGATTACTGCTGATGGTGCCGTGCCTTCCATTTGGCATGACGTTTCTTACTGCCGATCTTACGACGGCGACGTGGTTTTGGCATAATCACACTCCTTGAATGTCCAATATCTCGTTTGGCAACTTCAGCCAAGCACTATAAAGTATGGGATTATGGCCCGGCGGTCAAACCGTTTTGGCAGTCTATCCGAGAAATCCGCGGTGATTGCTTGGAAAAAATCCTGCCGAGGACGGCGCCGGTGCCGCAGTTTTCGCAATTACCAGCGAGGGAGCAATTCCATTATGACCCAGCGGCAACATCGAAAAACATCGCAACTGGCGCGAAATTCAGGACAATTAATCATGTCTCCGGCAGGAGTGGGACTCATTATTCAGCGGGAATTAGTACATCCGCCGCTGTTTGCGGCACTCTCTTCTTTGCAAGGGAAGAATATCGCCTGTGTGCGCATGGTGGTGGTGCGGGCGTTTGATATCCGCACCATGACGTTGCAAACCAGCGCCGATAGCCGCAGTGCTAAAGTGGCCCAGTTGCAGGCGCATCGGAAAAGCGAATTATGCCTGTGGCTGCCTGCGCTTGCGACGCAGTTGCGGCTGCTGGTGAGGTGGCGTGTCATCACGCAGGATGGGGTGGAACATTCCAAGCGTGATTTTATGATCTGGCAAAAGCTATGGCAGGGCTATAGCGCAAAATCGCGGAATTTATTTACCGGCCCGCAACCGGGGCGACCGGTGGCCATGCGGCGGCATGGGCCTGCAAGTGTCGGCGCGGCGGAGAATACTGACGACGCTGATCCGCCGGCAAATTTTGCCGTGCTGATAGGCCGCATTGAATCCATTGATGCCCTGTACTTGAACCCCGAAGGCCACCAACGCTACCGCCACCGCCGCATCGCCGACCGGTGGGAGACATTAAAAATCAATGCGTGAAGCAAGATTGACGTGACCCACAACTGGACTACAATTAAACTATGATAACTCGACTTTACGCCCATAATTTCCGTTGCCTGCTGGCCTTCGAGGCGGAATTTAACTCGTTCGGCGTGCTGTGCGGGCCTAATGGAGCAGGAAAAAGCTCAGTCTTTGACGCCCTGCGCCTGATTCGAAATCTTGCGACGGGCGATGGAATTCTCGGAGGTGAGGGCGACCGGGACATTGCGCAGTTGGAGTTCACCAAATGGCAGGCTGGTTCGGCGGAGAGCACGATTCAGGAGTTTGAGCTGAGTCTGACGGCCGAAGGGCACGCCTTCGAGTACGTGATTCACATTGAACAGACAGCCAACTTCGAGAAACCACGAATCATAAAAGAGCAGGCTATCTGTGACAATAAAAACCTTTTCGAGCGGGATCTGAAAGGGGTGCGATTCCGCAGGTCAGACGGCACCGAAACCGGCTTCCCGTTGGACTGGCGGCAATCCGCGCTGGCATCCATCCAACCCAGCGGTAGCATGGGTGACTTGGCCATTCTCCAGGAGGCAATGGCCAAGCTCCTGATCCTGCGCCCCAATCCACGCGGCATGGAACGTGAAAGTAAAGCCGAGGCGAAACGTCCTGACGTACACATGGGCAACCTGACGTCGTGGTATCGCGTGTTGTCAGCGGAGCAGGAGTGGACAGACAAGCTACGCGACTCATTGCATGAGGTTTGGCCGGATTTTAAGGCATTTCGATTGGAGAATGTGGGCCTGAATAGCAAGGCTCTGCAACTCCGATTCGAAAGCTCGAACGGTATCGATGCAGGCTTGTTTTTTTTCGACCAGCTTTCTGACGGAGAAAAGGCGCTGCTGGGCCTGTACATGGTGCGCGCTGCTCTGGCAACCGGGGCTGTGCAGACGGTGTTGATCGACGAGCCAGACAACTTCGTTGGCTTGCCCGAGCTTCAGCCTTGGGTGCATTCCATCAGGGAATTGTTGGATCAAGACCATCAGGCCATTCTCATTTCACACCATCCCGAAATCTTGAGCAGCGCGGGGGAGGATTTCGGCCGGTATCTGTGGCGCGATAACCATACATCGCCAACGCGCATCGGCCCCCTGAAGGTTCCCGATGGCATCAGCGCCGGCGAGGCTGTCGCCAGAGGGTGGGTCGGTGGCTAGCCGCACGCAAATCGTTTGCCTGCATGAGGGCGAGGCCGGACGTAGCATTGATCCGATATTCATCACGCGTCTTATGAAGGCGCTTAATCCTGCCTGGGTCCGACATGGGGACGGCAGCAACATCGTGCGCACAGTGAGTCTTGGAGGAAGAACAACCCTGATCCAACGCATGCCCGGCGAGTTAAGGAGTTGTTTGGAGATGGGTGGCCACACCACACTGATGGTCTGGGCCGATCTGGATCACGATATGAAGGACGGTGATCAGTTAAAGGAAGTGTTCTGGCGGGCCGCAGAGCAAGCTGGAATTACCAAAGACCAGTTTGATCAGGTTGTTTTCGTGTTCGCCAAAGACCGCCTCGAAAACTGGATCGAGTTTTTGCTAAACGGCGCAACCGATGAGTCAAAATCCGCGCCCAAGCGAAAACACGATCGTTTGGTGGCGGACGCTGCGCGCTCGCTGGCCGAAAGGTGCTTAAGCGGAACTGCCGTACCGAAACTTCCACCCTCCCTTGCCTGGTCGTGCCGAAATTGGCGCACGTTGGTTGCGCGAATGGGGCGAGATACCGCCTGAGAGCGTGTTGTAAAATCGGCTACCTATTGTCGCCGTCGCGCTCGTCCGTCGTGCAGCCGACAGAGTTAACAATGATCTATGAGAGGGCGGGCAAGCCGCGGTCTTTTCACGATTCCGGTTTCCGGTGCAAAAAGTTATTCTGTTATTTTCCCAGGCGCTCCATCATGGGGGCCGGGTAGCGCAGGCCGGCGGTGGCACCTTTGGGGGCGGCGGCGTTGAGGCGGCTGACATCGGCGGCGGTCAGAATGACGTTCTGGGCGGCGAGATTTTCATGCAGATATTTGCTGCGGCGGGTGCCGGGGATGGGGATGACATCGCTACCGCGGGAAAGCACCCAGGCTAACGCCAGTTGGCTGGGGGTGCATTGTTTTTCTGCCGCCAGTTCCTGCACTTTTTTGACAAGTTCCAGATTTTTTTGAAAGTTTTCAGTTTGAAATCGCGGGTGATTTCGGCGATTGTCATTGACGGCCAAATCTTCGGGCTTTTTTATCTGACCGGTTAAAAATCCGCGCCCCAACGGACTATACGCCACGAAGGCGATTCCCAAATCCCGGCAAACCTGCAATACACCATCTTCCGGGTCGCGTGTCCAAAGGGAGTATTCGCTCTGCAGAGCTGATATTTTATGAACTTTCGCGGCGCGGCGAATCGTTTGGCCGCCCGCTTCGGACAAGCCCAGATATTTTACCTTGCCGGCTTGGACCAATTCGGCCATGGCACCTACGGTATCTTCAATCGCGGTAGTGGTATCCACGCGGTGCTGGTAGTACAAATCAATATGATCCACGCCGAGTCGCTGCAGGCTGGCGTCACAAGCTTTCTTCACGTATTCCGGCGTGCCGCACACGCCGAGGAATTCCCCTTTAGGCCCGCGCACATTGCCAAACTTGGTGGCGAGGAACACTTTATCTCTGCGGTCTTTTATAGCCTTGCCCACCAGTGTTTCATTATGCCCTACGCCGTACATATCCGCGGTATCAAGAAAGTTGCCACCGGCGGCCAGATATTCATGAATGACCACGACGGATTGGGCATCATCAGCGGGGCCGTAAAATTCGCTCATTCCCATACATCCCAGGCCGATGGCTGAAACGTGCGGGCCATTTTTTCCTAAAGATCGAGTGTGCATTTCAAACTCCTTATTGCAACACAAAGGTTATCGTATGCACCGCGATGGTCGAATGGCAAGCGCCGCCTGACAGGTTGCGAGGGCGAAGTAGCGAGGGGTGTGCTGATCCAGATAGGTGGGTCGTCGGTGCCGGGAACATCCGCAGCACTGGCGGTGGCGGTGAGGTTGGTTCCGGAGCGAATCAGTCGGACTCATGACGCGCTGTGCCCGCGGCCAACAGTAAACCATATTTTACGCTCGGGCGTGGGTTAAGGGTTTGTTAAATCTTCGCTGGTTTTGTGTTACTGTTTTCCGGACAATTTTGACCCCAAGTGTACCCTTTGGGTTTAGCGGCCTGCGTGTGCTGTATCACATCGCCAGCGAAATCACATACATCACCCTCCGCGGGGCCATCGTGGCAAATCAAAGGCCCAATTGCTTCCAGACCGCGCACTCAAGATTTTTTCTGTAATTGTCCCTGTTTCGCGTGACAAATTTCACCGGTGCCGACATAATATAAAATTCCGGTATTTAAGTGCCGGTAAAGCTTGGTCCGACCACGGCAGGGTTGGGAAGTCGTCGGTCAAACCGCAATTAGTATTGCCGCCCGGCAGACGTGTAATCCGGGAGTTGGTGTTTCCAAGATCAGGTGATTGGTGTATTGGATTAACAAGAGCATTCACTACCTGGGACGGTCGCGCCGGCGCATACTGCTGCTGGCCGCGGTTATTGGTCCAGGCATGATCACCATGATTGCCGACAACGACGCCGGCGGCATATCCACATACGTTCAGACCGGAGCTTTAACCGGGTTTAATCTGTTATGGGCGTTCATCATTCTCGTGCCGATGGCGTATTACGTGCAGGAAATGACGGTGCGGCTCGGTGCGGTGACCAAACGCGGCCATGCGGAGGCCATTTTTGATTCCTTCGGTCCGTTCTGGGGATGTTTTTCAATCTTCGACCTGGCGGTGGTTAATTGGCTTACATTGGTGACCGAATATATCGGCATGACCCAGGCCATGAGCATTTTCGGCATTCCCGCCTGGATCACATTCCTAGGCGTCACATTGCTGCTTTTTGGCATTGTGGTGACCGGAAAATATTGGACGTTTGAAAAACTCACCATGTTGTTCTGCCTTTTCAATTTTGTCTACATTCCGGCGGCGTTCTGGGCCATGCAGACGGGCAACGTCAAGGAGGGCTGGCTGGCGGTGGGGAAGGGGTTCTACGCACCGACACTGGTCGGGATTTTGCCGATGTCGGCGATGATTACGCTGATTATGGCCAATATTGGCACGACTATTACGCCATGGCAGATATTCTTTCAACAGTCGGCAGTGGTGGATAAGGGCATGGATGTCCACGATATCAAGATGGGGAAAATCGATACTTTCGCCGGCTCCCTGTTAACGTGTATTGTCGCGGCATTCATCATCATAGCCACCGCAGGCGTATTTTATTTCAATCCGCATGGGAAGATGGTGGTAACTTCAGCGCAGCAGGCGGCCTTGCAAATGCCCAAGGTTATGCCGGCCGGGACTGATTGGGGCCGATGGGCCGAGGTTCTTTTCGCCATTGGTCTTTTTGATGCGGGGTTGCTGGGGGCTCTATGTGTTTCCCTTTCCACAAGTTGGGCGCTGGGTGAATTGTTCGGCTGGGCGCATTCACTGAACAAGTCCGTGCGCGATGCTCCCTGGTTTTATGTGGCCTATGTGGTCATGCTGCTGTTGGCGGGTGTGGTTTCGGTCATAGCCAGCGTCGCGGTCCAAAATGACATCACCATTTTTGTCCAGGTGGTTGCCGTAACGTTGCTGCCATCGAGCCTTTTCTTTCTAATCCTGATCCTCAACGACAAGGACGTAATGGGAAAATATGTCAATACCCGCTGGCAGAACATCGCCAACTGGTCCATCGCCTTATTCGTTATTTTTGTTTCAACACTGTACGGTATAACACAGATATTTCCGGATGTAATGGAACCTGCTTTCTGGCATCGCGCCGGTCGCTTTTTCCATTGGCTTTGATAGATCGGGTCGCACCATGCCCAAACCATCTCCAGGCTCTTCTCCGCCGCCAACGCCGGTCGGCCCCGCCAACGGCACCCGGGATTACCGCACTTTTTACTATTCCGAACTGCGCGGGCGCAAAATATGCCTGGCTAAAATATCCGAACGCGTCGGGAAAATTTCCGATATCGCGTTCAAAATGACCGACGCCTATCCTGAAGCCACCGGCATTCTGGTTGAACATGGCTGGGGAAAACCCGTGGAGTTGATTCCGTGGTCCAAGGTGGCGCGCATTGACGATGATTATGTTTTCGTCTCTCCACCCGATCAACCCGATCCAGCCACCGTGCAGTGTGGGAAAGGATTTCCGTGCTTCGTCGACCAGCCGGGGTGGATATTGCTGGAATCGCATCTCATGGGAAAGACGATTTTTGATATGGATGGCAGGCGCACCGAGGTGGTCAACGATGTGCATGTGCTGGTGTCGCATGATCGCATGATTCTGATGCATGTCGATATTTCATTTAACGGGTTTCTGCGCCGGTGGGGCCTTTCCCGGGTACTTCATGCCCGGGAGCACCTTATCAACTGGAAATATGTGCAGCCGCTTTCCCTGGAAGATGCCCTGACACGGGATGCGGTCCGATTATCCATCACGCGCAAGCAGATTGAAGAACTGCCCCCGGAGGATTTGGCGGACACGCTTGAGGAACTCACCGGCAAGGAACAGCAGGCCCTGTTTTCCGCCCTGGCTCCTGAGACCGCCGCGGAAACCCTCGTGGAGGCCGAGCCGCGTACCCAGCGTCAACTTATCGCCGACCTGCGGCAGGAGCGGGCCACCAAAATTTTGCAGGAATTGTCGATCCCCCAATTAGCGGATCTACTCTCCGTTTTGCCGCATGAGGACGCAGTGAAGATGATGCGGCTGCTGCCCGCGGAGCAGGCACAGCGAATTGGAGAACTGCTATCGCAGAGAGAATCGGTTGCCCAGTCCATGCTCAGTGAAGAATATCTGGCGTTGCCGAAGGAAACCCCGGTTGGTGCCGTGCTGGCGTGCATCCGGAGTTCGGGCAAACCGCATGACGCGATATCGTATATTTACGTGATTCAACCGGCGGATAAGCTGCTGCTGGGCGTGGTCGATCTGCGCGATCTGGTGTTGGCGCGCGATGCCCAGACGCTGGGCGATATAATGGTTTCACCGGCGGTAACCGCTGAGGCCGATGACACCCGCGACGATTTGGCGGAGCTGTTCCTGAGGTATCATTTTCGGATGCTGCCGGTGGTGGATCGCCACGACCATCTGCTGGGCGTGATTCATTTCAATGACATTACCAAAGGGTTGATGAGTCGTCTGCGCGTGTGACGAGTCCGTGTAAGAACAGGTGCCCAATGCCACGAATGAAAATGACGCCGCTGGTTAAGATTTCCCTCCTGGCCCTGCGGATTTACCTGCTGGTTCTTCTGACGCTCATTATCGTCAGTTTTGCCCGCGTGCTGAAATCCGGAAAATCCGAAACCGCGCCCGCTACGACGCAATCCGCACCCGCCGCCAAACCGGCCGGCACCGCCGCCGCGCCGCCAAAAAAAGACGCAGTAGAGGTTGACAACACGGGCACTCAAGCGAACAATGAAATACCGTGATACGGTCTTTGTGAAGGAGCGTGTATCGTGCGCAGGACGCAAATAACAGGTTTTTTAGGGCTGCTTTTAGCCACCACTCTGGCTGGATGCAGCCAGAATTCCGCTACTCTTTTGCCGCCGGCAGCCAATCCTCCGGTCGCCGACATTCCCATTCCCGCAGGCATGCACATTGATTTAAGCCATTCGCAAAGCACGTATGCACCGGGTTCTAATGTCCGACTGGTAAATGAATTGTACGTGGGTTCGGATCCGCGGTTGAGCGTGGCGCGGTTCTTTTTGCATAATATGCCCGGCTACCAATGGAAAATGCAGCAAGAACAGCAAAGCCCGAGCGGAATACGCCTTGATTTTATTAAAAATCAGGAAGAATGCGTTATTACCATTAAGCGGGGCTGGTTCAACACGCATTGTTATGTATCGGTTACACCAAAACTTTCCGCTGCCGAGACATCCGCGACCACCACCCAAACCGCACCGGCCGGCCAACACTGATTGATCAGGCGGCGACAGGTTCTTTGATGGCTGATACACATTTGCCCATTCATCAGGAAGCACCGGCAACCGAGCCATGGTATGCCATGGGATTGCGCTTTAAGTGCACGCAGTGCGGCAATTGCTGCGGCGGCGGCCCGGGATATGTCTGGCTGACGATGGAAGATATGACGCGCATCGCGGAATTTCTCAACATGGCATTTGATGATTTCACACGTAAGTTTGTGCGGAAAGCCAAAGGGGCCTACAGCCTGGTGGAACGTGCTAATTATGACTGCATATTTCTGAAACGAGCGGATGGCAAAGCCATGTGCGGTATCTACCCCGTGCGGCCCATGCAGTGTCGGACATGGCCCTTTTGGGGAATGAACCTGGCAACGCCGGAGTCCTGGACGCATGCGGCATCACGCTGCCCGGGGATGTGCGACGGCGAAGCGCCCAAATATCCTTTGGAACATATAGAAAAGTGCCGCACACATCCCGAATCGCCGGAGTAAATCGCGACGTGCGAAGGCTCCCGTCGAGAACAAGCGGTGATGATTAAAACGTGATCAGCAGCGTGATGAAAATCAAAATCCACGCGGCGTCAAGGAAGTGCCAGTAGATCAAGCAATAGCGTACGCCCGGGTGGTAGTTGCGGGAATATATCCCTTGCCGCGCCTTGGCGTTGACTACGGCCAGGGGGATTAAGCCGCCCAGGACGTGTAGAGCGTGCATAATGGTGAAAAAGAAAAACGCCGCCAGAAGTGCTTTTTTTTCATACACCAGCGCATGGGCCATGCGCATACCGCCCGTGGGAGATGGATATTGCGGGTTCAGTGCATTAAGCGCGTGGTCGGCGCTTTGCAATGCGCCGTAAATTTCAGTCCAGTTCCAGATTTGCAGGCCAAGAAATGTCAGGCCCAGAATCAGTGTGGCCAGCAGTGCCTTGCGGCAGGCAGACTGCTGGTCATGGCGAATGGCGGACCAGGCCCAATGAATCGTGAAACTGCTTAATATCAGCACCGCGGTGCTTAACCACAGCCCCCACGGCAAATGGACACTTACCGGGCGGGGAAAGGAACACCAATAGCAGATGTAGCCAATGAGGCTGGAAACAAAAAGTACGGATAATGAACCAACCAGCAGCGAAACGCCAAGGGTTCCGGCCCCGGGAACGTGCAGGGATTTTCCACCGTAGCGTTTGGACGAATCGGGTGTTTCAGGTTGGAGTTCCCCACTCATAAAAATTCCAGCTTATGCGGTCCGCATACAGGTTCCGCATGTCATTTGGCGGGCGCAGAGGCGGCAGGATTTGCCGCCGCCGGCGGGGTGGAGTTGGACCCCGCAACATGTTGTTCAATTTGTACCATTTCCTGGGCCTCACCGGAATACATCTGCGGCTGATCGGCCTTCACATCAATAATGACAAAAGAAATAAACAGCGTGATAAACACGAGTGTAAGCGCCAAAATGGCGACGGAAAAAAGGCTGTCATAGCGCAGGTGCATGAAATAAAGTGCACTGATGACCGCCATGATGACGGCTATCGCCAATTCCGCGACGATCCGCGCCGAGCCGAGATGCAATTTGGCGACAAACAAATTGCCGATAGCCAAGGCGCATAGGATGACCCACACGAAGACCAGCATCTGGATAGATAAAATGTGCGAGCGGGCGGGGACAACGGGTTTTGTATGATCAGAAGACATAAGACCTCACGCTAAAGTGCGGGCGCGGTTTACGACGCCGAAGTTATCAGTGAATGAGATATAATAATGGAAACAGGAACATCCAGACCATATCCACAACGCCCCAGTACATGCCGACGTATACGACGGGAGCATGGTATCCGGGGCCGAATTCACCGCGGAAAGAACGAATCAGCAGCCAGCCGATGACAATAATACCGATGATCACGTGGAGGCTGTGCAGGCCGGTCATGAGAAAGTAAATACCGAAGAAAATTTGCACATTGGCCGGCTGGAACGGGTTTCCCGGGGCGGCGGGTTTTTGTGCAGCAGCCACGCCGGATGGTCCCGCCGGTGCGGGCATGATATCGGAATGAGAAACAACAAATCCGGCCTTGCCCAGAGAGTTAAGCGATTGCCAACCGGAACTGGCAGCGGGCTTGGGTTTTGCAACAAGGGGAATCAGGCCCGTTACGGGGGCCACAGGCTTGCCATTGGGGCCAACGGTGGGAGCATAATGCGTTCCCCAGAGCAGCTTGGCCTGGCCATTATCAAAATACTCCTTGGCGTGAATGGCCAAAAAGCCAACACCGCCGAGCATGGTTAGCGCCAGGCATAAGCTTAGGGCAAAGCGCTTTCCGGTTTGTGCAAAGCGCACAGCCAGCGCCATGGTCAAACCGCTGGTCAGCAGGATCAGGGCGTTGATCAGCCCGGAAACCGGGTCCAGGTATTGGCCGGCATATTTGAACACCGCAGGATGTGTGACCCGAAATACGGCATAGGCGCAGAACAGGCCGCTGAACAGGAGCATTTCAGTGGCCAGAAACATCCACATGCCCAGCGTGCCGGCATCAAACTGCTGCTGGGGCGTGTCAAAGTGATGAGCCAAATGCGCTCTAGCCACCTGTTCTTCGGTTGCGTTTATCGCGATTGCTTCAGACATGGATTCTCACATTAGAAACTTACACATTGCAATAAATCAAACACTACGTTGGTTGCCGGGCACCAACCGCCCCGCCGGCGTGCGGCACTACGGCGGCCATTGCCGGCCGCAGGTACCGTACACGTCAATGCGATGCGGTAACCGGAACCAATGGTCCTTCAGATTTTTCCCGATGGACGTATCCATTGACCGCGGCATCAAACACCAGATCGGAATAATCATAAGGATCACCGACGGATGGTGTGGTTTCAAAATTATCATGCGGCGGCGGCGAAGAGGTTTCCCATTCCAACGAGCCACCGCCCCATGGATTCACCGGGGCCTTTTTGCCATAGAACAGTGAATGCATCAGATACCCGGCCATGGTCAAAAACGCCACAAGTTGGATATAAGCACCGATGGTTGATGCGATCATATAAGGTTGATACATCGGCAGGTAGCTGGCATAACGCCGGGGCATGCCGTCGGCTCCCACCATCAACTGCGGGAAAAACGTCAGATTAATACCAATAAACAAGACAACACATGTCCATTGGGCAATGCGTTCATTGTACATGCGTCCAAACATTTTGGGCCACCAGTAGTGCATGCCGGCGATAAAACCGATGAGCGTACCACCCATCATGACATAATGGAAATGGCCCACGACAAAGTAGGTATCATGCAGAACGACATCTTCGGAAAGCGCTCCGAGCACCACGCCCGTGAGGCCGCCGATGGTAAATAGCACGATGAAGGACAGGGCGTAAAGCATCGGCGTTTTCAGCACGATAGCCCCTTTGTACATGGTAGCCAGCCAATTCCATACCTTGATGGCGGACGGTACAGCCACAATGAAAGTTAGAAAGCTGAATACGGCATCCAGTTCTGCGGATTGACCGTTGACGAAAATATGATGACCCCACACCAGAAAACCAATCAACGCGATGGCCAGCGAGCTTAAGGCGATAAATTCATATCCGAAAATATGCTTGCGGCTGAAGGCGGGAATGACTTCGCTGACAATGCCCATGGCGGGCAGGATCATAATGTAAACCGCGGGATGCGAATAGAACCAGAAAAATTCCTGGAACAACACCGGATTACCGCCCAGAGCGGGATTAAATATCCCAATGCCCATGACGCGTTCCATCATCAGCAGCACAAAAGTGATGCCCACCACAGGTGTGGCGGCCACCTGAATCAGTGAGGTGGCATAAATGGCCCAGAGAAATAGCGGCATGCGAAACCAGCTCATGCCGGGCGGGCGGAGCTTGTGAATGGTGACCATGAAGTTGATGCCGGTGAAAATGGAACTGAAACCCACAAGGAATATTCCCAACACCATAACCACCACATAGGATTCAGTCTGAATGCTAAATGGGGTGTAAAAGGTCCAGCCGGTATCCACCGCCCCAAGCACGGTTGATAGAATGGCCAGAACCGCCCCGGCGACGTAAAGGTAGAAACTTATTAAATTGAGTTTAGGGAATGCGACATCTTTGGCTCCGAGCATTAACGGCAGCGCGAAGTTACCCAAAGCACCGGGAATAATGGGGATCAACACCAGAAATACCATGATAATGCCATGGAGGGTGAAGACTTGATTGTAATAGCGGTACGCGGCATAACTGCTGGCCACAGAACCGGTGCCGTGGAAAATTAACCCCTGAGGCACCAGCAACTGCGTGCGAATCACTTCAGCGAGCATACCGCCGATGAAAAAAGCCAGCAATGCAGTAATCAGGTACATAATACCGATGCGCTTGTGGTCCAGTGTAAAGAGCCACGAGCCGATGGTTTTACCGTGTGTGAGATAATTGTCGGGCTTGGCGGCCGCAGCAGGTGCGTCGCCAAAACTACTTCCTGTTATCGTTGTCACAGTCATTACTCCAGTATCCAAACAATCGGGGATACGCCTTTTCAATCAAATTTTTCCCGGCGGCCTACTTGGCGGCCGGAACATCCGGAACAGGAGGTTCGGTGGCCTTGCTGCTGCGGTTACTCAATGTATTAATATACCAGATGATCTCGTTTAATTTATTCTCATGCGGATGCTTTTTTCCGGATAACTGGTATTTGTACATATTTGGCATCACGCCCGCTGGTGATCCGGCAATGTCCATTTTTCCGGGATCCAAAATCATCGTTCGCAGAAATTTATAATCCGCAATGACGGTTTTGCCGGTGGTGAGTTTTTGCGGATAACCGGCCAGATTTTTCCACGTGGGGCCGACGCCTGGCTGACCATTGACGGTATGACATCCGATACATCCCAGTGACTTGTAAATTTTCGCTCCCAAAACATGTAACGCGACAGGTTGGGGGCCGGCGGGTGCTTTGGCCACGGGGGCAGCCGCGCCATTTGCAGCCGCCGGGGCTGCGGAAGCGGCCGAAGTTGCGGCCTTTGTCGGTGCGGACGATGCAGCCGGCTCGCTACCAGCCGGTTTATTGGGCACCGGCGGCTGGGAGGCTTTATTGGAATTTTTACTTAAGCTGTTGATGTACCAGACAATGGCATACAGGTTCTTGATATTTTTCCCGGTAAACCGCGAGCCGTAACTGGGCATAACACCCGCGGGATAACCTTTGATCAGCGCGCGTCCGGGATGAGTAATCATCGTTTTCAGGAACGCAAAATCCACGGCCACCTTCTTGCCATTGGCGAGAACCTCTTTGGAACCGGCAAGATTTTTCCAGGATGGGCCGGTACCTTTGGATCCATCCACGGAATGGCATCCTAAGCAGCCCAGCGTGGTATAAAGCTTTTTACCAACCGTTGAAAGGGGCAAAGGTTTACCGTCTTGTTCAAAAATATTGGCGGCGGCAAGAATCTGTTGCTGAAATTTCGGGTACGGCTCAACGACGACGGGCGCTCGCATTTCCGAATGGCCGTTGCCGCAATATTCGGCGCATTGCAGCCAATAAGTACCGGGGTGTGTGGCCTCCACCCAAGTGGTCATGACGCGCCCCGGCACGACATCTCGTTGGATGGAAAGATCGGGAATCCAAAAGCCATGCAGCACATCTTTAGACGTCATATTCAATTTCACAGGCTTATCAACGGGCAAATAAAGCGTGTTGCTGATGGCTCCATTTTCATAAACAAAGGTCCAACTCCACTTCTGGGCGATGACGTGGATGTTGTAGCTGTTGGCGGGCGGGGAATCCATATTCATATATTCCGTAAAGCCCAAGGCAAAAATCACCAAGACGATGATCAGCGGAATAACGGTCCAGGTGATTTCCAACGCGTTATTATGCGAGGGAGAGTCCTCGGCGATGGTTCGATCCTTAGTGTGGCGGTAGCGAATCACAAAAAACACCATCAGGCCGACGATAAGCACGGTGAAAAATACCGAGATCCAATACCAAAAATTCCAGAGAAACTGCACCTGTGGGCTAAATGTGGATACGCCGTGCGGCAGCCAAAGCGCTGCCAAGGTGCGGCCCAAATCCATGTGTCCCAGCATCTGTGAAATCATTGTCACGCCCATACACTCCTAAACCTTCCCTGAAGTTTCTGATTTTTTCGTACGATGTTTACGCTCCCACCAGACCATGCTGCCGAGAAACGAGCCAAGGCTTATTACCACGCCCACGCCGCCGAGCAACATAACACGCCGTGCCACGGCGGTGTATTTGCCGGTGTAAGGATCAAACTGGCAGCATAGTAACAGGATTTGGTCAAAGACATTCGTGATTTTACGATTGCCGGCCGCCACCAATGCCAGACGCAAATCCGCGGGATTGTAATGAATGCCATAAAAATAATTGGCCAGTCGACCGCCGGGCGTGCAAATATAAATGGCGGCGGCATGGTTATACGTATGGGAAGCAGGGTAAAATACGTAATGAAACCCCACGGCTTTGGTGATGGCCTTGATTGCGGGTTCTTTGGCGGTAAGAAAGTGCCAATGTGCGGCCAAAGCCTTTTTGAATTTTGGCGAAGCCACGGCGATATAACCGGCCTTTTTATCCGCGGCAGCAGCGGGGGTATCGGTGGGATCAAAACTGATAGTAATGACATCATAGTCTGAGCCGAGGCGGGCGGACATTTTTTCCATGGTGTGCATCAGTCCGACTTCAATAAAGGGGCATACGCCGGGGCAGCGGAAATAGACAAAATCAAAGATCACCGGGCGGCCCTTGTGAAAATAATCACTAAGCCGGACCGGCTGATTGTGTGAATTGACAAATTCAAGGTTTAAGGGAAGTCGTGCGCCCGGATGCGGGGTGATCCCTGCATTGTGAGCGTCGCGCGCCTGTTGAGACGCAGTTTGCAAACTTTCAAAGGCACTGCCGAAAACGCGGGGAGTTGAGAGTGTAAAAAGGAGAGCTGCGACAACCATCGTTCCCGCTAGAGCCAAACGCTGGGCGGACGCATGGAACGCCAGCCGCTTTTCATTCAGCACACTCATAATTGAACCAATCTTCCTACAACTCTACGCTTTCTCACACCATAGCGCCGCATTGAGCAATGGCCTGACTACTGCGGCCGTGTCAAACGCAACGATTTCCGATTATAGCAGCCAAATCAGGGGGATGCGAGCGACAACCGTAGGTTTACTTACCCGGATTATCGGGCACGGGCGGCTGCGTGGCCTTACTGCTGCGATTGCTAAGAGTATTGATATACCAGATGATCGCATTGAGCTTGGTTTCATGGGGATGCTTTTTGCCCGACAGCATAGGGCCATAGGTAGCGGGCATGACGCCGGGGGGCGCGCCGGCTACCAGCAGTGTTCCGGGGTGAAGAATCATCGTGCGAAGAAATTTATAATCAGCGATCACAGTTTTTCCCGTGGTGAGTTTTTGCGGATATCCGGCGAGATTTTTCCAGCTCGGCCCGACGCCCGGGGTTCCGTTCACCGTATGGCAGGCGATACAGCCGAGACTGGCGTATAACTTAGCCCCCAATACGTGCATCGGGACAGCCGGAGCGGCAGCGCCGGTGGTCGCGGCTTCCCGTGCCGGCGGCAGCAATACGGGCTTGGCATGTGGTGTGTATTGGGCGACGACCATATCCTCAGCAAGTTCGATGCCGACCGTGGCCTGTTTATGATTCTTCCCCACCCAATGCGGTTGGATGGAAGCGATTTGCCGCTGGTGTATCGCCGCGGACCACGCGCTGACACTGGCCTCTTTTTGCGCCTCGAGAACATGACGGTAGTGATGAAAAAAAGCGATCACCCCGAGTATGAGAACCACGACGAACAAAGCCAGAAAGGATCCCACCAGCAGGAGGTTTTGGGAATCCACATCATCTTTTTGGGCGTGGGCGCCGGCTTCCGGTCGCACCGCGTTTGGCACATGTTCCGGCGGGGAAGTGTGCTGGCTATCATACGGATTGTCACTCATAAATACCTCACATATTTTCCAAGGCCAAAGCTTCAGCGAGTTTTGGATCCCGAATGGGCATCAAAGCACTGCGCCGCAGCAGATAAGCTGTGTGTGCCACCCACAACCCACCGATCCCCACCAGACACAGTGCATCTATCGCCAGGGACATGGGTTGAAGGGGTTTCCATACAATTTTCTCCACCGCTCCCAGCAGCGTGTATGGATCATGGTTATTGGCAACCGCAGTTAAGCCCACATGCGTGTTCACCCACACGATGGGCTGTACCTGCCAGAAGATATCCAGATAGGTAAAAAACAGCAGCCACAGGCACCAGAACGCCAGCAGCCCCTTGTGGCGTTTGACATGGCGCGACATTAAACCGAAGAACGGCACAATAAAGTGCCCGAACAGCAAAGCGATGGTGATAATCATCCATGGCCCGACCGTGCGCAACAGGAAAAAAGTGGTTTCTTTCGGGACGTTGGCATACCAGATGAGCATATACTGAGCAAAGCCGATATAGGCCCAAAACATGGCCCACCCGTAAAGCCATTTACCCAGATCATGATAATGCTCTGTGGTAATGGAGTTAGTAAGCTTGCCTTTACGCTGAAACCAGATGGCCACCAGCGGAAGCACCGCATAAACCGCCATGCCCACGCCGGAGAAGAAAAAGCCCGGTTCCATGTAGCTAAGCCATTTGGGCTGAAGCGACATGACATAATCAGCTCCGGCGAAGTTCATAATCCAGAACACCACCAGAAATCCCCATCCCGCCTGTTTTTGCAGCTGCAGCATTCTGGGAACGCTGCCGTCCTGATCCTGCGCAACGGACATGCCGCGGAAATAGAGGCTTAATCCGATGAGGAACGCGAAATAAATCACGCTGCGTACCATAAAGAACGGCACATTGAGATAACTGGTCTTGTTAACCAGATTCGGATCGGAATGGACGTAGCTGTAATGCGTCCAGATAAAAATTTTATGAAATCCCAGCAGCAGGGGAATGGTCAGAACCAGCAACGGAATAAAGTTGCAACTCATGGCCTCCGCCAGCCGGCGAACCACCACGCTCCAGGAAGCCCGAAACAGATGATGCCCCAGCACAAAAAATAGAGAGCTTGCCGAAATAATAAAAAACAGCAACCATGCGGTCAGGTAGCTGAACAGGAACTGCCGCCAGCCATCGTTCATGGCGGCACCTAATCCCACGGCGACTGCCAAGCACGCAATACCTGCAATCAGGCCGCCACTGATCAGCGGGGCACCGAGTTCATCGAGATAGAACTGATCCTTCGGCCCGAGTTGTATGATTTTATTCGACACGTTATTCACGCTCCAATTACTTGAGCCTGTTTCGCACGGACTGGGGCAACCGGCCGGCGGCGACTTTCTTCTGCGAAAGCTGCAACGCCCGCACATAGGCCACGATGGCCCAACGGTCCACAACCGGCACCTGATCTTTATACGCCGCCATGACGGCAATGCCATTGGTTATTACATTGTAAATACCGCCGTCGGGCATAAATTGCACACCAGGCCCGGTAAGATCCGACGGCTGCACCCAGGAGCCGGCATCGGGTGACCCGGCGGCGCGTAATTTATTGACATACTGATTAACGGTACCGTTGCCCATACCGTTAAAGCCGTGGCAGGGCGTGCAAAAAATGTCAAATTCCTTTTGACCGCGAAGCACCAGACGCCGCGTGACCGGAATGGGGATTTTGGTAATAAACTGCCCCTTACCGCCTACGAGCTTCTGTCCGAACATGATACGGTTATATTCCGGCCCACTGCGGATTGCGACATGATCCTTTTTCCAGTTTCCCGGATAAGCCCGCGCTTCGGCCATGTTAATAAACGTAAAATCCTGTTGGGCCATAGTCCCGGCGATATGGGGTCTCATGCCGCGGTCGTCGGCAAAAACCGGGCTGCGGCGTTGCGGCTTGAGGTAGGGCATGCGGTCCATATCCTGAATAATCGCAAAGCGCGGTGTGGTGGTGTACGAGTAGCGTCGCACCGCAATAATCCCAAATGGAATCAGGGCCAGGAGCACCAGATCACCAACAATATAAAATTTTCTTATTCTGGATTTCATCGCATTAATCCCTGATTTCTTCAACGGCGGCCGCGCCAAGCTTTGTCAGCAGTTGCGACGTGGCCGATGGACTGTAAGACGGATCGGTAGCCTCAATGGCGATAAACATGCCGTCATCGGTTACGCGGCGGAAGCGTTCGGCGGTAAATAATGGATGATAGAACTGCGGCAACCGCGCCAGCACGAATAAGCCGTGGACCACAAACACGGTGCCCCCGAGGATACCCAGGGCAAAAGCCATGGGTATATGGCCGGGCATTCCCCAATAAGGCTTTCCGGAAAATATCATGGGGTAAAGAAACGCATTGCACAGCGGAGCCAGTGCCAGAATGGTAAATACGCCGCCCATAGCTCCGGCAAGTGCAATCCAAGGCAGGATGCTGGGGCGGATGCCCATGGCTTTATCCATGCCATGCACGGGGAACGGCGTGTAGCAGTCCCATTTTTTGTACCCGGCTTTACGCAATGCTACAGCGGCATCCAGCAATGTTTGCACATCATGGAATTCCGCCAGCAGACCGTACATCTGGGGTTCCTTGACCACGGGTTCGATATTGTGTGCGGTACTCATAACCACCATCTCACTAAAATCAGATCAACGATCTGATCATATTAATGTCCCGCCGCCGCAGCGGGTGAATCATCATGCACATGGCCTTCGGCCTGTGGCAAAATACTCTTTACTTCCGACATCGCAATCATAGGCAAAAAGCGACAGAACAATAAAAACAGCGTAAAGAACAGCCCGATACTGCCGGCAAAGGTCAGCCAATCCACCCACGTCGGGGCGTAGTTGTGCCAGGCACTGGGCAGAAAATCACGATTCAACACCGTGACGATGATCACAAAGCGTTCACTCCACATGCCCACGAGGCACAAAAGTGCCGCCGGCAGGGCCAGCCACCATGTTGTGCGGGCAAATTTGAACCAAAAAATCTGCGGCACCAGGCAGTTGCAGAACAGAATCAACCAGCCCATGCGCCAATAGGGCCCCATAATGCGGGTAAGATAGGCAAACTGTTCGTAGCCATTACCACTGTAATAGGCGATGAAAAATTCCATCAGGTAGATGTAGGTAACAATCGATCCCATGACCAGCGTGATTTTGGCTAGATTGTCCAGATGCCGCTTGGTAATCAGATCTTTGAGGCCAAAAAGTTCGCGGGCCGGGATCGCCAATGCCAGCACCAGAGCAAATCCGCTGAAAATGGCACCGACGGTAAAGTATGGCGGGAAAATTGTTTCATGCCAGCCCGGAAGCTGAGATACCGCGAAATCCGTGCTGACCGTGGAACTCACGCCCAGAACCAAAGCCGTCGCCAGACCAGCCAGGATAAGAATGGTTCGCTCGTAGAGTTGCCAATGTTTCGCTGATCCACGCCAGCCCATAGCCAGAATGCCGTAAATTGTGTGCCGCAGACGCGTCTTGGAGCGATCGCGGAATGTGGCAAGATCAGGGATCATGCCGACATACCAGAACAGCAGCGACACGTTGGTATAGGTGAATACGGCAATAGCATCCCAAAGCAGCGGGCTGTAAAAGTTGGGCCAGGCACCCATGACATTGGGCACCGGTGCCATCCAATAAGCAAACCAGGGCCGCCCGACGTGAATACCGGGAAACAAGCCGGCGCAAACCACCGCAAAAACGGTGGTAGCTTCCGCAAAACGGTTGATGCCCGTGCGCCATTTTTGCCGGAAAAGCAGCAAGATCGCGGAAATAAAGGTTCCGGCATGGGCCAAGCCTACCCAGAACACAAAGTTAATAATCGGAAAGCCCCAGAACACTGGCGAGTTGTTGCCCCATACACCCACGCCGGTGAATACAGCGTACGCGATCATGACTCCCAGCACGCCCACCAGTGCCGTGGAAATAGCAAAGGCCACGTACCAGGCCAGGGGCGCGCGCGGAGCTTCAGCCACGCGACAGATTTTTCGCGTAACTTCACGGAAGGTAGCTTCGCCAAGCACTAAAGGGGCTTTGCTTACGCCGTCATCGAGCGTATTGTCGAAATCACCGGTCATGCCGGGAAGCTGGGTTGTTGTCACCGATGCCATGAATTCATTTCCAAATCATCACAAAGCTCTATCCAAATCAGGCAGGCCGGAAACCATTCCCGGCAGGCCGTTACATCAACCCTTTTGGCGAAAGCGTTTCTTCCGGCAATGCCGGGTTGGGGTTCCAAACCTTAGGCAAATAGCGCGTCCGAGGCTTGGTATACAATTCCTTGTTGAGTATGCCATACATCCGATCCTGCTTCATGAGTTTCGCCACGCGGCTGTTTTTATCACGGATGTCCCCAAATACCAAGGCTTGTGACGGGCACGCCTGGGCACAGGCCGGCGTAATTTCGCCATCCCGAATCCGGCGGTTTTGCCGTTCCGCCACCACGCGCACGGTTTCAATCCGCTGCACACAATAGGTGCATTTTTCCATCACGCCGCGAACGCGGATGGACACCTGCGGATTTTTCTGTAAGGCGATCAGCGGGTTCATTTCAGAACGCAGAATATTGGGCGTATACAGATTACTAAGTGTGCCGCTGTTGTAATCAAAGAAGTTGAAGCGGCGCACTTTATAGGGGCAGTTATTGGCACAGTACCGTGTACCGATGCATCGGTTGTAGGTCATCATGTTCAGGCCATCGGCGCTGTGGCTTGTCGCCCCTACCGGGCAGACCGCCTCGCACGGGGCGTTTTCGCACTGCATACACAAAATCGGCTCATGAACCGCCTGGGGATTTTCCGATTCCGGCCCGCGGAAGTAACGGTCAATACGCAGCCACTGCATTTCTCGGCCTTTGAGCACCTGCTCTTTGCCCACAATGGGAATATTATTTTCCGCCTGACAGGCGACAACGCAACTGGAGCACCCCACGCATGTGGTGAGGTCCACCGCCATGCCCCATTGATAGCCGGTGTCATAATGATGTTCATCCCACAGGGAAACCGCAGTAGATTTTTTGTGCCCCATACCGGGGTCTTTCTGGAATTCGGCAAAAGTTCCCTGATGAATGAGATCCGGCACGCGAGCGGCGATAGCGCGTTCACCGATGGTGCTGATGACAAAGTGATCCTGCGTAGTAGCCAATTTATAGGGCGTTTGTGTCACTTCCATGGCAACGCCTGAAAGCATGGTCATCGCATGGGTGGTGCGTAAGGTTCCAGCGTTAAATCCGGCGCCGTTGCCCACGTTGCCGCTATGCGTGCGGCCATAACCCAGTGTGATGGAAATGGAATTTTCCGGTTGGCCGGGCATCATATACGTAGCGATGTCCAATTCGCGGCCGCCAACGTTCAGACGGATGATCTGGCTTTCATGGCGGTTTAAGCCCATGGCTACGCCGGTTTTGGGATTAATCAACGCCGCGTTGTCCCAGGTTAGCCGGGTCATCGGATCAGGTAGTTCCTGCAACCAGCCATTGTTGGCGAATCGCCCGTCAAACACCTTGGAATCCGTACGGAAGACAACTTCCAGGTGGTGATGGTCCAGTTTCACTTTGGCATTTTTTGCGATCAGTTGGGCCAGTGCACCATTGAGATTCCCCGCGGAAAAGCTCAGATGCAATGGCTGCGACGCGGTTTTTTCAACATACCCGTCAAAGAGAGCCTTTTTCCAGCGCCAATCCGTGGATTTGATGCCCAATGTTCGCTGGACAATATCATAGGCTTTTTGCATCGGGTCTTGAATAACCAGTGCCATCACTTCCACCGCGCTGCGGCCGCCGAAAATCGGCTGAATCATCGGTTGGACAATGCTTACAGACATGTCAAAGGTTCGCCCGTCGCCCCAATTTTCCAGATAATGACTTTCCGGCAAATGCCAAGTGCACAGTTCGGATGTTTCATCCACGTAATCAGCCAGATGCACGGTTAATGGGACAGCCGCCAGCAGCTTGGCGAAATCAATATCGACCGGGGCGGTGTAAACAGGGTTTCCGCCCAAGATTACCAACGTCGAGATTTCTTTTTTCTTGATCGCCGCCGCCAGAGCCTCAATGGAGGCCAAATGCGTGGGGCGATTGGGGTTCATGACCGGGTAATACGTGACAGTGCGGCCCGTGTTTCCTAAGGCATCGTTGATGCCGGCGATCAGGCCATGCAATTCCGGCGGTTGATTAGCACCGGCCACCAGCACGCAGCGGCCCTTATTGGCCAGCAGATCAGCCGCCATAACTTCCAGCGTTTTGTCGCCGGTGCCAATATTCACATTGCCCGGCGTCGGGATTTCCACGCCCAGTACCAAGCCCTGTTTTTTAAGTTCAGCCGCCAGCAGACAAGCGACAGCCGGAACATCTTTGGCGGGAACCGGAATGCGGTGGCGGGCATTCTCCGCCATGGAACCGGTCATGGTGAACGTGGATTCCACTACATAAAGCCGATTCATGGACGTGGCGCTTTGGCCATTTTCCGGATTCGTTAATTGCCGGCCCTTGGCAAAGTCGCGTGCGAATTTTACCGCCAGCGGGTCACCGACAAAAAAGTCTTGATCAAACGAGACAATGACCTGCGCCCCAGAAAGATCAGGAACCGCACGGGCCGCTTGCGTAAACACCATGCGCAGGCCTTCACGACCCGCATCATCGGAAATTGGCTCATATTCATACCATTGTGATGCCGGCAGGGCCTGGGTCATGCGTTTGTGCATATCCACCAAGCTCGGAGATGCGGAACTGCCGGAAAGTATCGCCAAACCTTTGCCGCCGGTTTTTTTGAAGCCCGCTAATTGTTCTTTCCAGAAGGCTTCAAAGGTGGCCCAGTTGGAATCCGCCGCTTTGCCTTGCGCATCACGC
Organism: Phycisphaerales bacterium; assembly: GCA_027366115.1. Taxonomy (GTDB): domain Bacteria; phylum Planctomycetota; class Phycisphaerae; order WQYP01; family WQYP01; genus JAMDCX01. The sequence continues at coordinate 1,375 of DAHXLH010000007.1, read as the reverse complement.
TGCATGACGGACCGGCTGCGATCCGGGTCATAGACATTCAGTACGCTGGCCTGGCCATAGGCATCGCTGCCGCCGCGGTTAAGCACATGCTTGGGATTGCCATCCACTTTGATGGGCCGGCCGTCCACACTGGTGACCAACATGCCTTGAGCCACGCCGCCAAGTTCCATGGCCGTGGTATATTGCACCGGCGTACCGGGGTCGCGGTTGGCGGGGCGGTGGGCATAAGGGGCTAACGTTTCCATGGGCCAGCGGCAACCGGCCAGCCCGGCTAGCGCAAAGGAGGCCCCCATAATTTTCAGGAAACGCCGGCGATTGGAATTCAGGAATTCCGAAGCGTTATTGGTGAATTCACGATCCACAAATTCGCGGAATTCCGGCGTATCGGCCAGCTCATTTAAGCTGCGCCAGTATTCCTTACCGCTCAAATTATCCGTTTTCAGTGGTGGCATGTCTCACAATCCGTCAAAAGCTTCGTGCTGGGAATATGGTAACGCTTCATAAGGTACCGGCCTAAATTTTTAGGAAGCGTGGCCACTGTCAAGCCAAGGTCGCCGGCCAGTTTTGCCTTGTTTTTTCCGGTCCAGTTCAAATTGGTCACTTCATTGCGGGGCCGCAGGTTCGGGCCGGGATTTTCATGGCAGGAAAGGCACCAGTCCATGCTCAGAGGCTTGGCCTGGTAGACCCGTTCCATGTGATTGACCTGCCCATGGCATACCAGACAACTGATACCCGCATTGACATGGGCCGCGTGGTTAAAATAGACATAATCCGGCAATTCGTTGACCTGCTTCCAAGGTATCGGCATACCGGCCATTTTGGGATTACCTGTGCCATAACTATTTCTTAGCCATTGAAGCTTGGCACTATTGGCGGCAATTTGCGTGTGGCAGTTCATGCAGGTTTGCGTGGGGGGAATAGCGGCAAAGGCGGCCCGCTTAACATCAGAGTGGCAGTATTCACAGTTGATGCCAAGCTTGCCGGCATGGAAAGCGTGGCTAAAGGGGACGGGCTGAATAGGTTGGTAGCCGACGTTAAGTGTCCGGGCGCTCCAGCCAAACCAGACAATGGCAATGATATAAATGGGCACGATCGCACCGACCGCCAAAGTCACTAAGACCGCGGTGTTTGACCACTTGGGGAAGACGAAGAACGGTTTTTCACTCATGGTTCGCGTCGCATTCCTGTTTGGGCAACGATTCTCAACCAACCCTGAAAATCAGGGCAGTTCCGATGTTGCGTTTTCGGCCTTGTCCATCCAACCCTCTCACGGTCTTTCAAAAAAAAGACTGTGAAAGATTGCACAAAGTCCGGCCAAGATAGTAATGCTTCGCTTTTCTTCCGTCAATATATGTTTCAAGTATTGTCAAATTCG
>DAHXLH010000317.1:0-5116 GCA_027366115.1 Phycisphaerales bacterium | reverse complement strand
CCCATGGTAGGCACGAAGATCACTTTGCCGGCTATGCAACGGCGGTACTGGCGAAATTCGGAAATGGTTTTACAAATATTCATCCGGCAATCTCTATGGAATAAGATTCTAAGGACACGATCCCATCGGGCATGAACGCAGGAACTCCATGATTGTTTTTCCCAGCCGCGGATGCATCAGATCCGGCGCGATTTCCGCCAGGGGCCGCAAGACAAATAATCTTTCATGCAAGCGCGGATGGGGAATGGTTAATTCCGGCTTCTCCAGAATCAGATCGTCATAAAAAAGAATATCCAAGTCCATCAGACGGGGGCCGTGGCGTGTTTCACCGGTTCGAAAACGGCCCAGTTTTTGTTCAACGCCGGCCAATGCCGCCAAAAGTTCCTCCGGCGAAAGTTCCGTGGCCAGGCGCGCTGCGGCATTGCAATAATCTTCCTGTCCGGGCGGCCCGCCCACCGGGGCGGTGATAATAAACTGCGATACGCGTTCCACGTGAGTTTCCCGTAGCCGGGCAATCGCCGCCAGCGCCTGCCGGAGATTCTCTTCTCGGTTTCCCAGGTTGCTTCCCAGTGCAATATAGCAAGTTGAGGCCATGCGATGACGTATCCTGTTCAGGAGATTCCGACGATAGTAGTTGCTGCATCAGGCGACGGGGAAGGGCGTTGCGGTTCGTGGGTTCGGGTTGTGAAAATTACCAGCATCAGCCCCACAGAAGCCCAAAAAGATACGCCAACGGTGAGCATCCAGCGATGCCCGTCCGGGCCGAAAACTTTTGCGACATCAGTCGTTAAAAACATGAGAAACGCCGCGGCGGATAATGCGGTTAAAGCTCTGCGCCGTGTGATGTAAGCCATGCGTGGATCCGATAAAATCATACCCACCGCCAAAAGGGTCACAATCAGCGTGACAAAATGCGGCACCCAAGTCCGGGGCGACGCCCAGAGCATAAAAGCCGCTACCGCACCAATTTCCAGAACATAGCGGCGATCGCGCAGTGTCGGCAAAACTTTCCGCGACCACCATAAACCAATCAGCCCGATGACGATCAGAACTACGCGGATAATCATATCAGAAACCGGCCCTGTCACATTGATGAAATTGACATAATGCGCCGGATGTAATTTATCGGGGTGCATCGGAAATGCCGGCACATGGCGAATCAGTCGGGCAATAAAAACCGGGATGGATTGCCCGACGAAATAGGTCAGATGGCCGCCCTTCAGATAGGGCACAATCATGATCCGTGTCCATTGCCGCAGCCAAGTCAGATTCTGGCTCCAGCCGAATATGGCCGCCGGAATTATTAGCAGTCCCAGGATCAGGCCCGCCAGGAAACCGCCCGCGACATGCCATTGGCGTTTCCACAGAAAATAAATGAAAAACACCAGCGGCGTAACCTTAATGCACACGGCAAACGCAATGAGAATGCCGCCCAGCCATTTCCATCCCGGTGCATCCAACTGGGCGGCGCATAACCCCAGCGTCAGCGGAAGCAGCATGAATAAATTGGTCTGCCCTTCCTGAATATCCTGCAAGGCCGGCCAGAACCACACGGCTAATATCAGCAGAATCGCTGTGAGGGACAATTTCACACCCGCCTGTCGTGCGATGCGATAGGCCGCCCAGAATATGCCGATGGAAAAGAGATATTTGCACATCGCCCAGATGAATTCCGCATTCGGTGGAGAAAACCAGGTCAATGGCCCGAAAACGGCCAGCGTGACAGGTGGCGTGGGAAATGTGCCGCTGGTGTAGGGTACATGGTGCTGAATAAACGGCGGCACCACGACCATCCAGCGGTCAAAGTCGTTGACGTATCGGGTCGAATGGATTTTTTCCCGATGGATGACCCGCTCACGCGCCTGAAAAGCTGCAACAATGGTGACAACCAGCCCGACCGCCAGAATAATTCCGACGGCTATCTGATGGCGCGATAAGTTTGTGCGTTTGACTTTCACAGCTGCAATCGATTCTTTCCTGTCGCCGCGGACGACTCATTTCCGTTAAAATTTCAGCGATCCAATACGTGTCACTGCCTCACGCAACCGGGATTCATCCACCGTTAACGCCATGCGTAAATATCCTTCAGCCGCCGGCCCAAAGCCCGCACCCGGCACCGTTACCACGTGCACCTCTTCCAGCAGGCGGTTGCACAAATCCATGGACTTTATGCCTTTGGGAGTGTTGACCCAGCAGAAAAACCCCGCCGTGGGTTTGCGAAACTTCCAGCCTATCGCCGACAGGCCTCCATGGAGTGTATCGCGCCGCCGCCGATAAATATCCATCTGCTGTTTTACATCCAGATGATCATAATGTTCCAGAGCCGTAGTTCCGGCAACCTGGATGGCATTAAACTGACCGGAATCCACATTGCCTTTGACCTGCCCCAACGCCGCCACCACCGCAGGATTTCCCACCGCCCAGCCGATGCGCCACCCAGTCATGTTAAAGCTCTTGGATAACGAATGAAATTCAATGGCGACATCCATCGCCCCGAGTACCTGCAAGATGCTGCACGGCGGCTGCTCGAAATAGACCTCCCCGTAGGCCAGATCATTGGCGATGATCCAGTTGTACTGTTTGGCCATGGTCACAGCTTTTTCATAAAAGCTTAGCGGGGCGGTTGCGGCGGTGGGGTTGTTGGGATAATTCAACCATAGCAGCCGGGCCTGTTGCCGCACGTCTTCGGGAATGGCGTCTAAATCCGGAAGAAAATCGTTACTCTCCAGCAAGGGAAGATGAAATACCCGTCCACCGGAGAAAATAGCACCGCTGGCATACACCGGGTAACCGGGCTGCGGTACCAGGACCACATCACCGGGATTGATAATCGCCAGAGGCAAATGGGCGATGCCGTCTTTGGACCCGATGGTGGTGATGATATTTTTATCGGCATCGGCGGTGACGCCAAAACGCTTCAGCATAAATTCTGCCGCCGCGTGACGAAATGCCGACACGCCTTCATCAAAGGGATAGCGGTGATTTCTCGGATCGTAAATGGCTTTGGCCATTTCATCAATAATAAACTTGTGCGTGGGCAGGTCGGGATCACCCACACCGAGGTTAATGACGTCTTTGCCCGCCGCCAGCAGTGCGCGCTTTTTACGGTCAATTTCAATAAACAAATAAGGGGGTAAAGCCTGCAGGCGTTGGGACTTGGTAAACGACATCCAGAATTTCCTTCCTTTTCGGGGAAAAAATAAAACAGCGCTGCCGCGGTGCATCACCGGGGCGCCAGGCAGATACGCCAGTGTAAGAAAGATTCAACTTCCGGTAAAGTACACTTTAGGGGACGGGTGACAGGGGACAGGTTACAGGGGGCGAGGAGTTAGTGACGCGATTGGCGTCAATGAGTAATGAGTAATGAGTAATGAATAGTGAATAGACTTAAGGAAGCGCAGCCCTTCCGCAAAATGCCAGGAGCCTGTCCGAGTAATGGCCGTCGCACCGGCGATTACTCGGACAGGCTCCTAGATGCTATATTCCAGGTTCCAGGTTTAACTTCAACGGAGACGCAATAATTTGATGCTGGCTTATTACATTCAGACGCTTAATCCATTTATATGGCAATGGGGAAATTCCGGTTTTGGTATCCGCTGGTATGGAACGGCCTATCTGCTGGGCTTTATCATCGCGTACCTGCTGATGAAACGCTTTATCCGCACGGGCCGCATGTTGCTGCCCCTGGAGCAACTGCCGGATTTTGTCCTTTTTGTCGCAATTTTCGGCGTGTTAATCGGCGGCCGCCTTGGTGAGGCGCTGCTGTATCGCCCCAGCATGTTTACCAATTTCTCCCCGCCATTTCCTTATTGGGGATTGCTGAAAATTCAGGACGGCGGCATGGCGGCCCATGGTGGAATCGTCGGGGTATTTGTCGCGACCTATTTTTTCGCCAGGCGGCGTGGTTATCGCTTTTTGAACCTGGTGGATTGCGGTGCCATGGTGGCTCCCATTGGCATATTTTTTGGGCGCATTGCCAATTTTATCAATGGCGAAGTGTATGGTCATATTTCACACGCCAAATGGGCCGTGCAGTTTCCCACCGAATTGATTTATCAATCGCAACCACTGGATGCACGGATTCGCCACTTGGCCGGTAAGATTGCCGCCAAACATCCGACCAGTGCCCATTTAATGAATCAAGATCCCATCGCGGGCATGGTGCGCTATATCAGCCATCACCTGCAATGGCATCATCCCAGCCTCGTGGCGGCATTGGCCCTGCATCCGAAAGAGGAAATTATCAAACTGTCGCACAGCGGTAAATCCGCTTTTCTTAACGCGCAACTTCAGCAGGTTCCGGATTTTCTCCGAAAAATTAAGCTCGATGTTCAAGCCCGCCATTTGGCTGAACAGGTGATGGTTCGCTACCCTGATTTCGCCGGTGCCATACGCCGGAACCCCAATATGGAATTAATCAATATGGCGCGGCAAGGCAATAGTTTTGTTATTACCCACCTGCGGGAAATTCTCAACCCCCGAATTCCCTCACAACTTATTGAAGCCTCACTTGAAGGGCTGCTGCTGTTTCTACTCTGCTTTTTTATCGGTTCCCGATGGAAAAAAGAAGGCATCACCGCCGCCTGTTTTGCCACATTCTACCCCATCATGCGAATGATCGGAGAGCAATTCCGCGCCGGCGATCAGCCCAAACTGATTTTTGGCCATTGGATCTCCCTGGGTGATTTATACAGTTGGCCCATGCTGATTCTTGGCCTGATATTCCTGATCTGGGCCATCCGCCGCCCGGCAGCAGACGCCGCGGCGGGCCAGCAGAAAAGGAGTTAGGAGTTAGGAGCGGCGTCAGGTTACAGGTTACGGGTTACGGGTTACGGGTTACGGGTTACGGGTTACGGGTTACGGGTTACAGGGAAAAAAACTGTCCCCTGTAACCCGTCACCTGTAACCTCGGTCCGTCCCGCAGCGTCTGGACACATCCGCCGATGTTTAGTAGGATAATACTAGGAGCCTGTCCGAGTAATGGCCGGGATTGCGATGGGTCTGAAATGTCCCGTATGCGCGACGGAGGATCGAGCCGACTCTTAATAATGAGTCTGCGAGATCCGACAACAAAGCAGACGGGGCATTTCAGGCCCACCCCGCGGGGCGGTGTGCT
>DAHXLH010000305.1:0-6111 GCA_027366115.1 Phycisphaerales bacterium | reverse complement strand
TGGAAGCACTGAAGGAACGCACGCACAGCAGCCTCGAAGACGCATTTCTGGAAATTCAGCAGGGGGAAAGCCATGGGTAATCGGTACAAAGAAGTATTTTTGACCTATTTGCGGCGGCCATTTTCGTCGTGGCAAACGGGTGCGACGATGGTAGCCGGGGTCCTCTTGATCGGCCTCTCGTGCGTTCCCGGTCGCAGCTCCATTTCCCCGTGGATGCTCGGAAGTTTTTTTCTTGTTCCGTCGCTGTGGGTCCAGTTCATCGAACAGATGGCCGGCTGGCAACGTGTGGTTACCCCTAACTATGCCGTGCCGCACGTCTCAGCGTTCACGATCCTCAGCGCGGCTTTTGTTTTCGCGATTCCTTTGCCTGTGGCCATGGCGCATCACCAGTCTTACCTCGCGGCAATATCGATTGTAACGCTCTTCTTCGGCACCATCGGTATTAGCCTTGCGTTGGCGAGCATTATTTTATTAGCTGTATTTCCATTGGGGGTCCTTCTCATTTTCTCGGGTTCCTCCGGCACCAGGATGATGATGGCCAGCGCCCTCTCCGGCGGGGACCACAACCTGACATGGTTCCTCCTCGGAACCGGAGCCACCCTTTCAATCGCCGCCCTTTTTCGGATCGCATGTTTGAAACCTGAGGGGTTGGGGCGCTCAGCACCGATTGAATCATTCCTGTTTGGCTGGTGGCTCCGCCGAGGCCGAAGCAAAGCCCCTGTCCCTACCGGACCGCTTCCCCGAATCGCAGCAACCATGCGAGGCCGGGCGCGATGGCGCAGGTCCGGCTTCTTTCGAAGCCGTTCGCTCCTGCCAATGCTGGCCTTCATTTTGGTTCCCATCTGGCTTCTCTGCTCCGTGCAGCACCCGCACACAATTCAGGTTATCGTCGGGGCGCAATTCCTGTTGCCGTGCCTGGCTGTATTGCCCGCGATCATCAGAGGAGGAGGAACAACCGCCGTGCGTTTCCAAATGCTGGAAACGGAATCGCTGCGCCCGGCAGCGCGAAGTAACTTTATCAAGGGATTCGCACTGAGCTTTTTCGTTGCCACTTTCAAGGCATTCGCGATTTCGTCAGCGGTATTCCTGGTTGCGATTTACTTGGCGGGCGGTGGCCTGGCAGGGACGCTGCTGTTGGTCCCGTTCGTCTTTTCGATCATGCTGGCGCAGCCGCTCGTTTTTGCGTTGGTCTGGTTCCTTACGTCATGTCGGCGTGCTCCCCTGCTGATGGTTGCCGCCGGCGCTCCATTAATCGGGATTGGCCCGGTGTTGTTCCCAGACGCTAATTACCAAGGCTTCCTGATTGGTGGCGTCGTTTGCATGCTCATCGGCCTGATTCTGATTCCGTTGGTTTATCGCCGGTGGATGAATCTGGAACTGGGGTAAATGTTCGCCGGGCGGTAGAATAGGGTGCCAAATGGGTAATCGGTATAAAGAAGTATTTTTGACCTATTTGCGGCGGGCGATATCGTCTGTTGGGGTGCCTATCTGGATCGGACTTGCAACTTGGGCGTTTGTAGTGGGAGACTTGGGGGACTCACGGCAATATGGCTTTTTCTCGCAGTTCCTTGGGACCCTGCTGGCAGCCGGCATGCTGTGGACGCATCTCAGCCAGCAGATGACCGAGCCGCAGAGGAAACTGGTCCCGTATTTCTTCCGATCGCACGTAGCCGCTTTTCTCACACTGGCCGGTGCAGTGGTTGTTGGATTGCCCGCGATTGCAATATATCGCCATGGCGGCGGCCACATCGGCGTGTATGCAATCACTATTTTCCTTTTCGGGGCCGTGGGGATAGTTATCGCAATGAACCAACTCTCAGCGATTATACTTCCGATTGCGTGCCTCCCTGTTGTGGGGGAAGTTTTCTGGCAACGCGTGGGAACCCCTTCTTCACCGAAGGGATGGCTGTATACCGTGTTACTGCTGAGTATTGGTATCACAGAGGTGGCAGTGGCGGTCAGGCTGATGGCAAGGAAATCCACAGCACCGCGCCCGCGTCTCATGGAAATGCCGGCGGGAGACGCGTTAGACGCCGCGGCAGAATTGCTCCGAATGACCGAGAAAAACAGATATACAAGCATCAAATATACAGGCCACGACCACCCCGCAGTTAAAAGCCGGATCGGCCCCTGGAGGTTGTTCAGGACATTCGTGCGCCATTGGCACCACGCGCGACCGGGCTGGCTTGAAACAGGTTATACCGCCGTGGCGTGCCTTTTCGCAATAATCTTTTTCCTCGCGATCAGAGATGACTCGGCGAGGGAGATAACGCCCGGTAGTGTGGCAATATCTCTTGCGCTTATTGTGATTCCGGGTCTGATTGCCACGGGCGAGTGGCAGCAAATTCTTCCCTGCCTCGCGGGCGAATTACTTAAGCCGACGGATCGCCGCCGGTTCGTCTTCAGCATAGCAGTTGCGATGCTGGTTCAAATTATAACTCTGTGGATGATCGCTGCGGGAATGTTTATCCTGGCCGTATTGTGCGCCGGCGGATTTACGGCCCTGCGAATGGCCGCCCCGTACGGCTTGGCATCGCTGTTGTTTCAGTTCATTATATTCGTCGCCTGCTGGTGGGGCCTGCCGTATCGTGGGCTGGTCTGGGCCGCGTTGCTCCCAGTCGTGTACTGCGGCGCTCCGTTCCTGTTGAGCCTGAGCCCCGCCTATGCGTACCTGCTGGTTGCTGCGGTGGGATCGTTGCTCCTGGGCCTGATTTTACTCCCCTTCGTTTACCGCCGATGGATGAATTTGGAGATGGGGTGACATAAACTTTCGCCGGGCGAAGAGTATTGGAAAAGATACTCAATGAACAATCGAAACAAAGAAGTTTTGATGACGTAGGTGTCTCGTAACCCGGAAAGGTGGCCGCTGAAACGTCGTCGCTTTCCTGCAAACTCTGCAAATGTTACCATTTTATCGCATGGCAAGAGACACGGAAATCAAGGTCGTCCAGGGAGATATCGTCGCACAGCACGACGTGGACGTGATCGTCAATGCGTGGAATCGCAATATCTTTCCGTGGTGGCTGTTAATTCCGCAGGGCGTGTCCAGGGCGATTCGAATTGCCGCCGGAGCCGCCCCATTCCGAGAATTGGCCCGGCGCGGCCCTATTCCGCTTGGTCACGCAGTTTTGACTGGGCCGGGAAAGCTGCCAATCAAGGGCATTATTCACGTTGCCGGCATCAACCTGCTCTGGATGGCCTCCGAGAATTCGGTTCGGCTCTCCACGCGCAATGCCATGGCCTTGGCACATCAGCACGGGTTCAGATCGATCGCCATGCCCATAATCGGCAGTGGTACAGGCGGGGTTGCCAAGGCAACCGCCATCGACACGATGCGTGAGGAGGCCGAGAAATCTATCTTTCAAGGCCAAGTGCGCATTGTTGAGTTCAGCCGCTCTAAGCGGGCTTCGCGAGAACGGATATAGACCGATCCCGCGTTCGCCATTTTCCATGCTGGTTTTGCCGGAGTAATTAAGCGAGTTTCACCGGTTGCGATGATACCGTGAGATCGGCTTGACGCTTTGCACTATTGCAGCCAGAATGGGTTCTTCTGACTTCTGATTTGGAGTGCTGGTGATGTTCGGACTGAGATACATCAAGGTGGGACCCACCACTTATATCTTGCATTTCAAAAACGGAAAAATTCGCCGTGAGGGCGCGGGGCTGGCATTTTACTATTTTGCACCCGACTCGACTATTGTTACGGTGCCACTCGCCGGGGTTGATGTGCCATTCGTTTTTAACCAGACCAGCGCCGATTTTCAGACCGTCACGGTTCAAGGTCAAATCTCGTATCGGGTGCGCGATCCCAAGAAACTCGCCGGAATGCTGGATTTCTCAATCGGACGCAATGGGAAACATCAGACCTCCGATCCGGAAAAGCTCAACGACCGCCTTGTGGCAGTTGCTCAGGTGCTTACCAGCTCCTTTACTCAGGAGTTGCGGCTTCGCGAAGCGCTGACGGCTTTCGAGCCAATGACACAACGGGTGCTGGCTGGCCTGCGGGAATCCGAGACGATCGCTGCGCTCGGCGTCGAAGTCCTGGCCCTACTGGTATTGTCGATTTCCGCCACCCCTGAAATGACCAAAGCGCTTGAGGCCGAAGCAAGGGAAGAATTGCAGCGACGCAGTGACGAGGCTGTTTATGCCCGCCGGAATGCTTCCGTGGAGCTCGAACGCCGGATCCGGGAGAGCGAACTGAACACCGAGCTTCTCGTGGAAGAAAAGCAGCGGCAAAAACGCGAGGCTCAACTGAACGGGCAGGTTCTGCTTGAGGAGCGCCGTCGGGATCTGGTAGACCGGCAGACAGAAAATGAGAAAAAAATGGCAGATACGCGGTCTTATGCCACCGAGGCATCGTTGAAGCCCTTCCGTGGCATGGATTACCGAGTAATCATGGCGCTTGGCGCAGGCCAAATTAAGCCGCAGACGCAGTTGGCGATGGCTTTCCGCGAGCTTGCGGAAAATGCGCAGAAAATCGGCGAGCTCAACATTTCGCCGGATTTGTTGAACAGCCTGCTGCGATCAGGCACCGCCGGCGAAAGTATTGGCGATTCCCGTGCCCGTGGAGCGTGAACAATGCGGAAGGACCTTGGCCAGAAGATTGTCATTGTTAAACGGAAGACCCGGCTGGAGGAGCTTACTGAAAAATTTAACACAAAATCACAAGCTCGGTTTTACCTCCGACGCTCGCGAGAAAACTTTGCTGCCACCTCCGGGAAGGAAATCAAGTCAACTGGGTACTCGGGAAGAGACGACGCATACAACGAGTTCGAGGCAGAACACGAGAAATACACACAGGCAATGGCTTCTCTCCGCGACGGAATGGATTTTGGTCTTCCCGTCATGGTCGTCGATCGCACGTTTTTACCAACCTTTCTGTTCGGCCCAGAGGACATCGTGGTCGCGCTGGGCCAGGACGGCCTTGTTGCCAACGTAGCGAAATACACCATCGGACTCCCAGTGATCGCGGTCAACCCCGACCCATCCCGATTTGACGGAATATTGCTTCCTTACGGCGTCGAGACGGGAATTTCAGCGATTCACGATGTGATAAAAAAACGTGCCAACTTCCGCAAGGTCACCTTGGCCGAAGCCGCGCTCAACGACGGCCAGCGCCTTCTTGCTTTCAACGATCTATTCATAGGAAGTCGTACCCATGTTTCCGCCCGATACCGCATTCAATCCGGCGAACGCGCGGAGGTACAATCGTCGAGCGGTGTTCTTGTGAGTACTGGAGCTGGCTCAACCGGTTGGCTGTCAAGCATTTTCAACATGGCAGCATCTGTATCGGGGTTCGTTCGCGGAGGGGCAAACCAGCATCGCCCGGGAACCACTATCGCGTCGTGGGAGGACCGCAGCCTGATTTACGTTGTCCGCGAGCCATTCGCCAGCAAAGTCTCGCAAGTCGGAATGGCGATCGGCAGCATCTCGGAGGGCAGTGAGTTGGTCATCGAGTCCCAAATGCCGGACAACGGAGCTATTTTTAGTGACGGAGTTGAGGCCGACTACATTGCGTTTAACAGCGGTGCCGTCGCACGGATTACCGTTGCACGAAAGGTCGCGAATCTAGTATTTCCCGGGGTTAGAACTGTCGCCCCCGCCACCCAAAGGCCCACCCCCCGCGGGCGCAACATCGTTCCCCGCTGACGACATGCGGGCCTGATTTTACTCCCCTTCGTTTACCGCCGGTGGATGAATTTGGAGATGGGGTGACATAAACTTTCGCCGGGCGAAGAGTATTGGAAAAGATACTCAATGAACAATCGAAACAAAGAAGTCTTGATAGCCTACCTACCCGGGGGCGTTCGCCTGCAGAGCGAAACGTTACTGATTACCGGCAATCAGTAACCTACGGTAGCGCCGTAGGTCCTTTTTGGGGCACCGCATCGCAATGCGGTGGTTGGCTTGCCCGCGCCACACATGCCCGCCAAATCTATCACGCACTCCATGCCGCCTTCACCATGCGTTGGCCGGAAGATGCCACCGGTTTCACGTCGCTTTCACAAATTGGGCCAGAGGGACGACATCCACATGATCCGCCAGAGCATATTGCCGCATACCGGGATACACCACATGGATCTCATCCAATTTCAAATCAGCCAAAGCGAT
>DAHXLH010000296.1:0-8302 GCA_027366115.1 Phycisphaerales bacterium | reverse complement strand
GGACAAACGGCGGGAAATCCTCGGTGATGTCGGATCAATGGAAAGCGAAGCCTTCCGGAATCAGGATAATCACTCCAGCAGCCCGATGCACATGGCGGATGTTGGCACGGATAACTTCGAGCAGGAATTTACGCTTGGACTTATTGAAAGTGAACGTGAACTGCTTAAGGAAATTCAGGAAGCTATCGCTCGCATAGAGGACGGTTCATTTGGTATATGCGTGGCCACGGGGAAACCCATTGGTAAGGCCCGTCTGGAAGCCAAACCCTGGGCAAAATATTGCATTGAATACGCCCGTATGCTCGAAAATGGAACCGTGCCGCGCAATGGTGTAGACGGATCCGGGGCCGATGCGGCGGATGATGATGAAGATTGATTCCACGGTCTGCTCATGCCTGTGAATGGCCGTATCATCGCGGATCGCCTTGGTTATCAGTTCTGCCTTGCGGCGCGTGAGATTTTCTGACATGTTGCCGTTTTTGGGGAAAACCGCGACGGGCTTGGGCTCTCGGCTGCATCGCTTTCGTTGGGCCTTGTCGCGCCAAATCAATAGAGTTGTCAGTTATTACAATCGTTCTGTTGTGTCCTTGGCGTGGGATGTGAACTCCATTAGAATATCATACGCAGTCGAAATGGATCGGCTGATTTGCACCAGTTGGCGGCATATCATGAACCAACCAATAAGCCCCGTTTCAACTCCAACGGCCAAAACCGATATATCTCCGCCCAGGCAAGATGCCGCACCAGCGCTACTGGCACGTGGCTCACCTCTGGCGTGGTTGCGGTTTGTGCTCATCGCGTGCGGCGGATTGACTGCCGATTTATGGACCAAGCATCTGGCATTTGCCAAACTTGGCTACGGACCGGGTTCGCGAATAGTGGTACTGATTCCCCCAGATATTCTCAGACTGCGCACCACGCTGAATCCTGGCGCGGTCTTCGGCGTTGGACAGGGTTTGGCACCACTTTTTATTCTCATCAGTCTCGTCGCCATCGGCTTTGTTGTATACGTATTCATGAATACCCAACGGGGGCAATGGGTGATGCAAATTGCATTGGGGCTGATTCTGGCGGGAGCAATGGGTAATCTTTATGACCGGGCTTTCAACGATGGTAAGGTGCGGGATTTCATACTCTTGCAATATTGGCCATGGATATTTAATCTGGCCGATGCCATGTTGTGTATTGGCGTACCGTTACTGATTGTCTGCTGGCTGTTTCAAGGTTCGCAGATGCATCAATCGCGACCGGAAACCCATGGATGATAACGACCGGTATGGAATGTCTGTCTAAGAGGTGAAGAATAAGCATGGATACAAACTACCCCGTTGAAATCGTGATCGGCCTGCTGGTACTGTTGGGATTGGTCTATCTGGCTCATCATCAGGGATCCTCCGGACGGCCCGGCATTCATCAGGCCGTCGAACATGTTGTCCCCATGACACTGCCCGCTGATAAGTAATCTCGAATTTGGAACTACGGATGAAAAATACCTCTTGGTCTGTTCCCGAACTGGTTCGACGCATTGAATTAAAAAAGGCGGTAGTGGGGGTTATTGGTCTGGGTTACGTTGGCTTGCCTCTGGTAAAGGCATTTTCTGATTCCGGCTTTGTAACAATAGGTTTTGACGTAGATCAGGCAAAAGTCCGGATGCTGGAAACCGGAAAAAGTTATATCCGTCATATTTCTCCGGCCACCATTCGCGGTATTATGCGGAACGGACGTTTTACGCCGACCGTAGATTTTTCCCGCATGGCCCGGTGTGATGCACTGATTATTTGTGTTCCCACGCCGCTGACGGTCAATCGTGAGCCTGACATGCAGTACGTTTCGGGAACCGCCGCTGCGATTTCAGCTCATTTACGACCGGGGCAGTTAATCATTCTTGAGTCCACGACTTATCCCGGTACCACACGTGAAGTGGTTCTGCCGGTCCTTGAATCCGGTGGATTGAAATCTGGAAAAGATTTTCTTCTCGCCTATTCGCCGGAGCGGGAAGATCCCGGTCGGAAAGATTTTAAAACGGTGGATATTCCCAAAGTTGTCGGCGGTATGGATGCCGGGGCGTTGCAGGCCGCGTGCGCTTTATACGGGCAAGCGGTCAAAACGGTGGTGCCGGTCGAAAGTTGTGAAATTGCCGAAGCGGGAAAAATTCTTGAAAACTGTTACCGCTGCATCAATATCGCCATGATCAACGAATTGAAAATCATTTTTGATCGAATGGGTATTGACGTCTGGAAAGTCATTGCCGCCGCAAAAACCAAACCCTTCGGCTTTCAGGCGTTTTATCCTGGCCCGGGACTTGGCGGCCATTGCATTCCAATCGATCCATTTTATCTGAGTTGGAAAGCCAAACAATACGATGTTACCGCCCGTTTTATTGAATTGGCCGGCGAATTGAATACCGCCATGCCCTATTACGTAATTGGAAAGGTGGCCGAGGCGCTTAACGATGTTGGCCGGGCGATTCGTGGCTCACGGATTCTCGTGTTGGGATTGGCTTATAAAAAGGATGTGGATGATCTGCGCGAATCGCCGTCGGTTGTGCTGATTGAACAACTCAAGCATCGCGGGGCGAAGGTGGATTACAATGATCCGTTTATCCCCAGAACCCACGCCCAGCGACAACATGACCTGAAAATGAAGTCTGTCCCGCTGACGGCCGGAAATCTTAATCGCTATGACCTTGTACTGATTGCCACAGATCACTCGGCTTATGACTGGCCATTTATCGTGCAACACGCCCGACGCATTGTCGACACGCGAAACGCCACCGCCGGCATTCGTGTTGGCCGCGGCAAAATTACCCGGGCATAAAAGAAGGCGGTCGGGCATGCCGTCAGCGTTGCAGCTTGATGTGAAGTTGAGCGCATGCGAATCGGCTGGTTTGAGAAAGGCCGCTTTTGGCGGGTAAAGATCGGCGGCATGTTTCAGGTAAGCGGCGCGGCGCTCGCACACAGGTTCCCTTCGGCCAGTTCTATTGCCCCAGGGCGTTTTGCAGGTCACTTACGGTGATAAATCGGAAGTGACCCCCAGATTGACGGGCCAACTGTTCCAATTGCTTCCGTTCACCGTTGACGGATATGACATCAATGTATTGACTTGGCGCTCGGGCATTACTGATGAGTTTCGGCAGATGGGATTGGGAGAAAAAGACCTTTGCGGTTACAAAAATAATTTGATTCCCGCCGAGTTTCAGGGTTGCCAGCATGGACTTGGCGGCGCTGGTGCTGCCGTAGGGAGAATAATTGAGCAACTGATGTTCTGCGCCGGCCGCCTGTAAAGGACTCATCCAGCCCTGTTTTGGAAATACTTTTAGACCATGCGGAGTCCAAAGGGCAAATTTAACCTCATGTCCGCTGCCCAGCGTGGCAACCGTGCGCTTCACATACGCGGCCAAAAGATTGAAGCTATTGAGATTGGCCGAGGAACCATCGAGACTGAAGACGATCTGTTTACCGGTCAGGGGAATTCCCAGAAAAGCCAATGTGGCAGTTGGTTTCGTAATGGATGTCCGTGACGCTATTTTTGAGCCTTGCGAACCGGCAGGTGTGCGATGGCTGCTGAACACAACAATAAGTACGACAACCACCGCCACAACAAACAGAATAATAAAACCGACCAGTGTCCAAAGCAGAAGCGTATTTTTCCGAAAAGGAGGAATCGGCTCGGTCATAGGCTTTTTGGTAATTGAACGTACGGGAGGTACTTTACGCGTAATAATCGGTGATTGTGGCACTACGGACAAGTTATCCGGAACGGCTGGTTTGGGAGTCGGGCGTGCGGAATGTTTGGGCTGTGGCCTATCAGAACTCGCGGAGGAACTGGTAAAGGCTCCGCTGCTGGTGTCCGAGGGCGTAGCGGGTCTTTGGGAAGATTGATCGCGAAACCCGCTGGCTGATAAGCCGGGGTCTTCATTGGGATCGCGCGGACGATTGCCGGAAGACCGCATGCCGGGGTCTGCGGGGCGGGTGCGTTCAGCGTCAGCCGCTCCTGCGGTGGCCGGAACCCTCAGCAGCGAGCCGCATTTGTTGCAGCGGCACACACCGCCTCGGAACCCGTCATCAAGTTCCAGTCGGCTGTGGCAATGATAGCATTGAACAACAATGGCCATAATGGGTTAATCCATTTCCGCAAATGTTCCCGGCCGGCGATTACGCGCCTCCGGAAACCCTGTTTATTTTATCATGGATCGACTTCAATGCGAGAAAATTCCGGATTGATCATTCGGTGCAGGGTGGAAATGGCCTTCACTGAAAGTCTCAGGTCCGTATCTGGAATATCGCCACTGGCCAGGACCAGGCGGGATTGGCCGGTTTCTGACTGCAAAATCCATTCATCAAGGCCCAGGGGGCCGGGCAGATAATTCATCACACGGTATCGACCGGGGGCAGGTTGAATCGGCGTGACCAGGTGAAATGGATAGTCCGCGATAAAGTGACGGCGGATCATGACGTCTATGCGCGATGCATGAAGAATAATATGCGCATCCATCGGGCCGCGAATGACTTTTACCGTAGTACCCGCCATCATCGATCGTGGATGGATGCCCGGATTGAGCCGCAGAATCATGGCCGGGGTAATGCGATATAACGCGGCCAGATAATCCAAAGAATTTCCCGGTTCAATGGATATAAGTTTTGTCAGTTCATCACCGGGTATGATGGCAGAACCTAAAACACTGTGGAAATTAATCTCCATGAGCAAGGCGCGGATTGTGGAGGCCTGCTTTTCACCCAATCCAGAAATATGTCTTAATGCTGATTGCAGAGTGTGGCGGGCTGTCAGCAGGTGGCCATTGTCAATATCACCGCGGGCCTGCTGAATCTGGTACTGTATCCGCATCAGCAGGCCGGGGGCCAGAACGTGTATCACTTCCGGCGGCTGGTTCTGCTGCGCGTTTGGAACCAGGGATTGATCGATTGGTTGAGTATCGGGCGCTACCGGTTGGCTCGGAGTTGCAGTTGTGCGATTTCCGGTGTGGGGGCGGACTGGGGCGTTGGCGGAAGAATCATGTCGGTGCAATGCAAGCAGGACCTGCTGTCGCACTCGGAAGGCTTGCCAGGTGCCCCATATAACCAGTATTCCAACGATTATCCAAAGCAGCGCATCGCGTGATCGGGGGGCAGAACCTGATTTAAAGCGAATAGCCATGCCCTTCACTGTACACGCACTACATACCTTTAATCCAGTGATGCCGCCGAAAGATCAACACAAAATCGGCAAAATCCGGTAAACTAACAAGCCTGCGAGTGACGAACGTGGCAATCGGGCGGGCACTTGGATCAGCCGGTGGGCGCCGCCAGCCAGGCTGAAACACGGGCCTGAAAAGGCCGGTGGGATGAGGTTTGCACTTAGGGATTTTACAACATGGAAACGCCATATCTTACATCTGATTTACCTGGAATCGGTGGGCAGATTAAAATCCGCCCCGAAGATTTTATTGTCGAGGAAATTCCGCTTTACGAACCATCGGGCAATGGCATTCATTGTTATGCCCAGATTGAAAAGCGAGGCATTCCAACTCTGGCCGCGGTAAATGTTTTTGCCAAGGCCTTGGGGCGGCGATCCATGGAAGTGGGTTATGCGGGATTAAAAGATGCCCAGGCTGTAGCCCGGCAAACATTCAGTATCGAACATGAAGGTCATGATCGCATTGCGGCTTTAAAACTGCCTAATATCAAAATCCTTGCGGTAAAACGCCATACCAACAAACTTAAAATCGGCCATCTGGCCGGTAATCGTTTTACCGTTAAAATTCGCCGCGCTGAATGGAGTCAGCCGGGCGGATCGGTAAGCGAGGCTCAAAACCGTGCAGCGGCCGTGCTGGCCCGGTTGTCACAAACGGGTGTGCCCAATTTTTTTGGTATGCAGCGTTTCGGCATGAGACGGGATAATCATCTATTGGGGCTGTTTTTACTGCGTAACCAGAGCCGGGAATTTTTAAACCGCTGGCTGGGAGAACCCGATGAAAGTGTGGATCATGGATCTGTGCTGCAGGCCCGGCGGCATTTTGCCAACAACAACCTCGAATTGGCCAACGCGCATTGGCCCGGACATCTGCGAGATGAACGCCGGGCGTTAAGCATTTTGACGAAAAACCCGGGGCAGTGGGACAAGGCGCTGCGGGTGGTGGATATCCGCCTGAAGCGGCTGTTGATTTCAGCATTGCAGGCACATTTATTTAATGAGTTGTTGCGCATGCGCATGAGTGAGCTGAATAAAATCCTTCCCGGCGATCTGGCGTGGAAGCACGATATTGGAGCGGTATTCCGAGTGGAAATGGCCGATGATAAGCTGCCCATTGAACAGTCCCGGTGCGATAAACATGAAATTTCTCCAACCGGCCCGATGTTCGGCTATCGCATGACACAGCCCGAGGGTTTACCGCTGGAAATGGAGAACAAAGTTCTGGCATCCAACGACTTGACACTGGAAACATTTCAGGGACCAAGGGCTTATAAAACCAAAGGCTCGCGCCGCGCCCTGCGGTTTTTCCCGACCGAAATGCAGCTCGGCACAGGCACCGATGATGTGGGACCCTTTCTTGAATTAAAATTTGTTTCACCGCCCGGGTGTTTTGCCACTGTTCTGCTTGGTGAAGTCATGAAAACGGATGTGCCGGAACAATAGCGGGATGCTGGCGGAACGTGGCCAGGAGGCCACGCGCGTTCTTGGGTTGCGGGAGTTTGTATGCTTGACGCCATTACTTTTGATGCTCAGCAGAAACTGTTTATTCTGCGAGGCAATCGCAGCTACTATGCCATGCGCCTTTTGGATGACGGAGCCTTGGTGCATGTGGGCTTTGGCCCGGCGCAGGCGGTTCCCGATGCGTTCAGCGGACTTGATAGTTATGAAGAGCCAAATTATGTCTGGGAAATCCAGGGCCGCAGGTGGGAGTATCCAACTTTTGGTGATGTGAGTCAGCACGACGTGGCGTTGACCGCGGCGTTCCCACAGCCTCCAGGCGAACGGCGGGGGGGTGAGCAAAATTATCTACCGGTCCGCGATGTGCGTTTACGCTACGTCCAGCATGATATCCGTACTTCTGCCCAGCCCGGTCTGACGGCGCAGCATGGAAGAAATGAGCCATCTGCCAGACCAACGCTTTGCATTACGCTGCGGGATATTGGCTATCCGTTCATTGTGCGGCTGTATTATCGCATCACTCCGGAATTCGATATATTTGAACGTTGGGTCGAGTTGGACAATCAGTCCGATATGCAGGTGAGCATTGAATTACTGGCATTTGCCACCATTCATCTGCCAACGGATCGTTACGCGCTGACCCGTGCCGCCGGGGCCTGGGGGCGGGAATTTGTTCCCATTACGCAGGACCTGCATCAGGGCGTGACGCTGATGCGACAATTGGGACTTAATACGGGGCATCAGGTAAATCCATGTTTTGTCGTTCGTCCGCTGGGGCAAACCGAACCGGACGCGGGGCGCACCTACTTCGGCCTGCTGGCTTTTTCCGGAAATTGGTCCTTACGCTGCGAGGTGCTGCCCACTGATGCGGTGCGTATTCATGGCGGTTATGAGCATGGTAATTTTGGTATGAACCTCAATCCCGGAGAAACGCATTGTACTCCGGCGTTTATTTTTGGCACCGCTGATGACGGTATCAATGGCGCCAGCAACCGCCTTCATGCCTGGTTTCATCGGTGCGTGTTGCCGAAATCAGTTCATGGGACAACGCGTCCGGTTCTGTATAATGGATGGGAGTCAGTATATTTTGATATGTCAATGGAAAAGCAACTTCAATTGGCCCGCACGGCCGCGGCCATAGGGGTGGAATTATTCTGTGTGGATGATGGATGGTTTTCAGGACGCCGCAATGAACGTGTCGGCCTCGGCGACTGGACCGTGGATCCGTCTATTTTTCCGAATGGTCTTACGCCGCTGATCACTGAGGTAACGAGGCTGGGCATGCGGTTCGGCCTTTGGGTGGAGCCGGAAATGGTGAATCCCGATTCGCACTTATATCGCACACATCCAGATTGGGTGCTGCATTTTCCCGGACGGCCACGAACGGAAATGAGGCATCAACTGATTCTGGATTTTGGTCGCAGCGACGTAGTGGAAACGGTCTATGCCATGCTCGATTCACTGCTGGCCGAAAATGATATCACCTTTTTCAAGTGGGATATGAATCGGTATGTCACCGAGATGGGCAGTGCGGCGGGGCGGGAAATCTGGTACCGTCATGTTCAGGGTGTTTATGGAATCATGGATCGCTTGTTAAAAAAATATCCGCGATTGGATATTCAATCCTGCTCGGGCGGCGGCGGGCGGGTGGACG
>DAHXLH010000294.1:0-5161 GCA_027366115.1 Phycisphaerales bacterium | reverse complement strand
GAGCATAAAACTCCGGTTGTTGGTTGGCGTGATGGAAAAGTAGCTGCCATCTCCCGCCGCCAGCGTCTGGCCCGTTTCATCAAATGCCCACACCGCCGCCAGTGAAACCTTGTCGGCAACCAGCGTGTTAAGCATTTCCTGAAAGGATGCCTGGCTTTCGGCCTGGGTGCCGGCAACGCCAAACTCGTTGACAAACAAGGGTTTGCGCTCTTGTTGAGATACGGCTACGGCGGCGTTGATATCGGCGATCGCACTCGAGCCGTATGCCTTTCCGCCGATCATGTCGAATGCTGCGTTGTTCTGTTGCAGCATATACACCCATTGGGCTGGGGTGTCTTTGGTCCAAGTGCCATCTACCATGTTGTGGTAGGACGAACTGCCCGGAAAGTTGTTGCCCGATTCAATAATGTGGTAGGGATCGTATTGGCGGACAAGATTCACAAACTGCTGGTACACGTTCCACATTTGCGCATGCGTATACTCCCAAGAGGATTGGTACCCTGGAAAAACCTGCGCGGCGTTGGGCAGGTCCATCTGCATCGTGTTTCCAAATTCCCAACCCCATATCGCCGGATTGTGTTCGTACCGTGTGACCATCTCCGTGACGTATTTTGTCCAGATCTGATCCACCGGACTAGAAGGATCCCTCCACGGCGCAAGCCCCTGTGCGGCGGCGTATGCGGCTGACGAATTGGCGGAGCCCGCAGCCGCGACGTTTGGCCAATTTGTAAAAGCCAGGCTCGGAATCAGCCCGACATTGTACTGGTTGGCAATTGAGCAAAGCTCATTCATGGAGTTGAAATATTTGGTTGGGTTATTCAGATAAACACTTGTTAGGTACGAATACTGGCTGGAATAGCTTCCCCATGACGCCAATGCGGGAAACCTCACAAATGGAATGTGGTGGGCTTGAAGTTCCTGAAAATCCTGGGTAACGGCGGCAGGATTGTTGGCCAGCAAATCCATCATGGCGGGCTGAACCATGTTAACCCCGACCCCACAATATGGACTGCCGTTAAGTTCCAGCACGCCGCCCGAGGAAACCGTCAGGCCATAGTATCCACCGCCCGCTCCGGATCCGGCAGCCTTGCCGCCCGCCAGCAAAAACAGCCAGAGGCCGGCACATCCCAGTGCCACGTATCGCGTGTCCCCTGAATTTATCATAATAGCACCTTCCATTACCGCGGCCTGCGGGCGAATTCGATTCGTACAATTTCTCTTAATCGCCGCAATTCTTCGTTTTTTTAGATCGTTCAGGAAACATTTCCAGCCGCCCGGCCGCGTCTGTGATTATTACCGGTGGAGGTAAAACGTGATGTACTCCATATACCCTTCCGAGGCGTTATAGCCGTGGATGTTGGCGGGGGGAATGGTCAAATTCGCCATTCGGATTGTCTCGGTATGTCCATCAAGGAATGTTACATTCATCTCTTTGAAGTTGTCGTGTACCGCATTGCCGTCCTGCCCCCATTTGTCCGCTGGATCTGCGGTCGCGGCGGATTTTGGAAGCGGCCAGTTCGGATTACAATAATCGGTGGCGCTTACTCCGTCCTCCAATAGCATCGTTTCTGTAGGATTGCTCGCAACATCAATTTGTGGGCATTTATTAGGCCCCGGAACCCCCACCCCGCTGGGGTTCGGAAATCCCGATAATAAATACGGATAGTAATTTGTGTTATCATAAAGCCCTGAAATATTGTCGTTGCCTGGTCCGAATATCGCGGAGGTGCACTGCCCAACGACGCTTAAGTTAAACTGATATTCAACGAATCCGGCGTATTGCAACCACGGCTCCTGGGCGGCCATGACAGACGGTGCCCAGCCATCGGCGGGACAAATAAACGCGTTGGGCGCGGTAATATATCCCCGAGTAACCAGCACGCTTTGTCCTCGCCATGCCCAAGGCCATCGCCGTCCGACGGGGGTGACTCCAGCCGGGCCTGCCTCAGGAACTCCTTGTGTGCTGAGAAATTGTCCTATCCCAGGTGTATTTGGATTGTTATAGACCAGCTCGCCATAGAGCGCCGCGCCGGGCGCGAACCCGCGGTGCTCATGAGACCACTCGATTGTTGCAATGGCGATCTGCCGCTCGTTGCTGGCACATGCCACCGTGTTGGCCAACTGCCGGGCTTGCGCCAGCGCTGGAAGAAGTAGCGCAACGAGCAGGGCGATAATACTGATCACAACCAGCAGTTCAACGAGAGTAAACCCCTGCTGGCGCTTCCGGAGCATTTGGGGCAAACGGTTCAAACACATAATCGTTCTCCATCTGATGGGGGCTGCGAGTAAATATCAACGCGTGACCTTCCGTCAATCAGTCAGTTCGGGCCTGTGGGGTCGTACATGGGAAGCGACGCGTCACCGACGCTTTGTTACACGCTTCGCCGCGATGCAGTCTTGCGGCAGACCAGTAGTAAGCTCAGGCCACCGACGGCCAAGAGGCCCATTGCCGACGGTTCCGGCACCGGCGACGCAGTCAATCGGACATTGTTGAAGCCGATCTGATCGCCACTGGCGGGGCCTGCAACACCAAGTACAACAGTCAAATCTCCCGAAGCGGTGCTCCCGCTTGTGTAGGTGAGACTGATGTCCTCAAACGCATACGGCCAAGCCGTGCTGGGCGTATACGCCACGCTATTCAGGACAGTGCCGGTGTCGCTGGTGCCGTTGACGAGTTCAAGAACGCCAAATTCACCGGTTTTGTATCCAGCATTAAATCCGGTGTACACAGTCAGTGAGTAGGTCGTATTTGCCTGCAACGCTCCGACATTCTGATAGAAATCGCTGTTGTACGGTTGGCTCGAAAGGCTGGTGTTGGTGCTTACTGCGTCAGCAAAGGCAACTTGGCTTCCAACGAGTTGGGGAACTTGTCCCGTGGGATCTTTGGAATAAAGGTTGCCCTCCGCTTCCACTCCACCGTAGCCCTGGATTCCCCAATCCGTATTAGCCGTGTCGCTGCCGGGGGCCACGGTGCCGTGGGCAACGTAGGAACTGGTGACAGGGCTGCTGAAATCCGGATTCAAAACGGTGATTGTGGTTGCGGAGGCTCTGCCGGCAACAAAATGCGCCGCGCCGAATGCGGCCGCCGCAAGTGCCAGTTGTCGGTAACCATGCCAGTTGTTTCTATTCGGAGAAGACCTGAAAAACATAAAAAACTCCTGCTCCCTTCGGGAGCCACTTGAACGGCCCACTGACCGAATGGGCGGCGGTTTGCCGCGACACGCGGCTTAAGAAAGCAATAGGCCGTTACCTGTGTATCGCCATGCTTCTCAACAGCTTTCCTTCATCAGGAGAACCGGCAATGCCAAAATGTCGATTTCCATCGCGGACCGGAATCAGTTCGCCACAGAACTCGGAGCCATGTTCAATAAAGAGTGTAGGACATACCCGAGTAACACACAATACCGCTTTGCGTCAATATGGTGTCATTTTGCGTCATAATCTTCCTTTGCAATCAAAGGTGTATATTGCGTGGGATTCCATATGATGATCGTTCGGATTTCCAGCGTGAATAATTCCAAGCGAGCACATTCCGGTTGCTTGTGCCGCGGCCGGTTCGAATAAAGAAAGTGTGCCGATATTTGACCCGTGTTTAACCACCGTCGCGAATATCAGGCGACCGGCAAGCTTTTCTTCCGATCAGTCATTGCGTCTCGGGCCAGATCGGAAAAATGGACTCGGCGTCGCTCTTGCGGTTTGGCTGGAAAGTTCTCCATTTCGGATGGGGAATCGCCGCGCGTGAGTCTGTCCCGATAACCCCGACGAGATGGTCATGCCTTATCACAGTGCCAATTAATGGTCACGGAATTGCCGGCGGTACGCGCTTGGGGAGGTTTTCATTTCTCGCCGAAATACCACTGCCATCGTCCTGGCGTCACAGAAGCCCGACTGATTTGCCACACGGCTTATCTTCAATGTTGAGTTTCGCAGCAGCAACTTGGCTCGCTCCAGACGGCACCGACGAATTTCGTCGGCGGGACTTCGCCCCAGTGCCGCCTTGAAGCGGCGCTCCAGTGTGCGCCGGGACATCGGGATTTCGCGCATCAAAGACTTAATGCTTGGAGAATCATTGGCTCTCTCGCGGATAAGTCGCAGCACATTGACAACATCCGCATCCTTAATGACCGTGATGTCCGTTGACTTTCGCTCGATGATTCGCACAGGTGGAATTTCAATGACCCGGTAAGACTGCTGCTTTCGCTTCATCATCTGATCCAGAAGTGCTGCCGCTTCATAGCCGATCCGGTCACAGTCCTGCATGATGCTCGAGAGTGGAGGTGCCGCCATTTCACACAGGATGTCATCATCATCGACGCCCAAAACGGCCACTTGCTCCGGAACTTGCAGGCCAAGTTCCCGGCACGCGGCCAAAATGTGACGGGCGGGCATATCGTCGCTGGCCATCAGCGCTAAGGGGCGCGGCAGTTCGCTTAGCCAGCGGCGTAAGCGTGGCATCGCTTTGTCAATATTGACGTTATGCGAAGCCTGTTGCGTTGCAACGGTAAATCCAGCGCGTTTCAGAGTATCGCAAAAGCCCTTTTTTCGCAGTGCCGCCCATTGATAGCGGCTGGCTCCGTAATACCCAAAGTTGTGAAAGCCCTTATCCAAAAAGTATCGTGCCCCGACTTCGCCGATGAGGGTATCATTGCTGCAAACAACCGAGATGTTGGGTGCCCAAAGCCCTTGGCTGACCGCCACCACAGGGCTTCGTCCGGCTTTGACGTTGTGCAAATCAGATGCGCTGTTAAGCGTGGTGATTAAACCGTCATAATCCAGTTCCACCAGGCGGGGTGATAGCGCCAGCGGCATGCCTTGATGTTCCACCAATCGCCACGCCGCGGAGGTTTGGCAGAATCGGATAATCCCTCTGACAATCTGCCGCTGAGCGCTACCTGCAATTTTGATGTTAACGGCTACTGTAAATAATTTTCCCATAACGTGTCCGAATCTTTCTTCTCGTCGCGTTTTCCCATCTACTCCACTGCACCGGAATGGGTGTTTTGCTCCTGATACCTGGTGACCTCCGGCTTCATGGCCTGATTGTTATCCGGGCGGTTTCCAGGCCATGGGCATGCGGGTTGAGCCTGCGGCGTTGCGGCGTTTAGTGCCGCGCGGCGGATCGCCGGTTCGTTTTACTTCCCGCATGTGATCTCTTGCGAAT
>DAHXLH010000282.1:0-5577 GCA_027366115.1 Phycisphaerales bacterium | reverse complement strand
AGATAGTGTGTCAACGCCGGTCGAATTCTCAGAATCGCGTCAGCTTCCATGCCTGGACTCCTTTCAGAAATACGGCTCCTGAAAGGTTTTATCGGTCAGCCAAGTACATTAGCGTGAGCTTTTGTGGCGTTGTAGTACTAGAGCCTGTCCGAGTAATCGGGATGACAAAACGGATGGGGTCCGTTATCTTTTAGGTTCTTGAGGATTGGATGTTTCATAAGAGGAGTTTGAAAATGTCAGATAACAATGTTCCGCCGATTCAACCGCAAACGCAGCCCCCCACCGCGGGTGATTCCGCCGGGCAGCAGATGCAATTGCAAATCCGTGAAGAGAACATGAACACGGTATTTAGCAATATCTTCCGGTTAAGCGCCACGCAGGAAGATTTATTTCTGGATTTTGCCATCAATATGCAGCATCATGACAAGCCCAATACGGTGGTCATGGATGTCAATACCCGCGTGGCAATGAGCTTTTTTGCCGCCAAGCGTCTGGCGCTGGCGTTAAGCCAGGCGGTGCAACGATATGAACAGGTTTATGGTCCCATTCAGCTTGATCCGCGACAACGCGGCGCACGGTAATAGACCGGCGGGAAAGTAGCGGCCTGATGGATACGCAAGCGGCGCACTATGCCGGGCGATTGTGGCTTCAAACGGATGCGGCTTTCGGTGTGCGCGAAGTGCCGTTAGTGCTTCCCAAGTCTGCGGCCCCGGTGCCGGGAAAAGGTGTCGCCCGAAAAGACCAAAATGTAGCCCCGAGGGCGCAGGTTGCGCAACGCCCGGCAACGCTGATTTCCCGTGCGCCTAAAATGGATGAAGGGCCGCCGCCCGAGGCGCGCAGGACGGTCACGGCCAAGACGGACAGCCCGACGGCCCAGCACCACGGAGTTGATATTGCTCGCTCTGTAAAACTTCCACCCATCCCGGACGGGGATATTGCTGCCTTGGCACCGATCAGTGATGCGGACAAACCGCGGTTGTTAGCGGAATTGCAGCAGGAGACCGCGACAGCGCTGGCCCCCTATATTTCCGACATTGCCACCCAGGTCGTTTTTGGAAGCGGCGATCCGGCCGCAAAGTTGATGTTTGTCGGCGAGGGACCGGGCGTAGAGGAAGATAAAACGGGCGTGCCCTTTGTGGGCCGGTCCGGGCAGCTTTTGGACAAGATGATTATTGCCATGGGATTAAGCCGGCAAACGGTGTACATCGGCAACGTAGTCAAACTGCGTGCGGCCGACCCTGATCCGGATTCCGGACGATTGCGAGACCGGCCGCCGACACCGGCGGAAGTGGCCTTAAACATTCCCTGGCTGCATAAACAAATTGAAATAATCCGCCCGCAGGTCATTGTCACGCTAGGCGCACCGGCGCTGAAATATCTTACGGGGACTGTAGAGGGAATCAGCCGCCAGCGCGGCACGTGGATGACCTATCGGGGCGTGCCATTAATGCCAACCTATCATCCGTCATTTCTTTTGCGGGCGTATACGCCCGAGAACCGCGCCAAAGTATGGGGAGATTTGCAGCAGGTCATGGCGAAACTGGGCTTAAAGCCGACAATCCAAAAATAGATCATAGTTCCATGGCGACTGAACCCCTTACTTTGCCGGCTTTTTGACCGTAAAATCAGCCGATTCCCAACCGCCGCCCAATGCTTTGTACAGCGCCACCAAATCTGTGCATACGGCGGACTGGCTTTGCACCAGAGCATCCTGGGAGGTGTAGAGAGCCTGTTGAGCAGTAAGCACGTTGAGAAAATCAGTCAGGCCGTTTTCATATAGTTGTGTGGAATAATTTACTGCTTTCTGATTCTGCGCCACGGCCTCAACGAGCAATTTTTCATGCTGTTGCTCGCGGGTGTAGGCGGCTAAGGCGCTGTTGACATCATCCAGCGCCTGCAGGACGGTTTGGCGATAATTAAGAAAGGCCTGAATCCGGATGGCCTTCTGCTCATTGATGTTGGATTGCACTTGCCCCCAATTCAAAATGGACCAGGAGACGTTGGGACCGATGCCATAGGTCAAACTGCTGGCATCAAACCATTTGGCAGCATCGGATGCGGCAAAGCCAAGGTTTCCATTGATGGTGAACTGCGGAAATAAATTACCTTCGGCAACACCCACATTAGCCGTGGCCGCGGCATATTGCTGTTCGGCTTGGCGTACATCGGGGCGGCGCAGCAACAGTTCACTGGGCAACCCGATGGGGACTACGGGCGGTATGGATGGAATGGGGCGGGGAACGGCTAACTGTTTTTCTAAAGCCTGCGGCGGTTGGCCGATTAAAATGCTGAGGGCATAGAAAAGTTGCTTTTCCTGGATACGCAGTTCGGGCAATTGGCTTTCGGTGGTGGCCAACTGGGCACTGGCATTGGCCAAAGCCAATGAGGTACTTAAGCCCCCGCCAATCTGTTGCTGCAAAATTGCCACTGTGTGTCGCTGGGTTTTGAGATTGGCAACGGTCACGGCGATCTGCCGCTGCACGCCCCGCAGGGTCATGTAATCGTCGGCCAGTTCGCTTAATAATGTCAGCCAGACGCCCCGCTGATTTTCAATAGCGGCACGGTAATTGGCATTGTCGGCCTGTATGCCCCGGCGAACCTGGCCGAAGAAATCCAGTTCCCACGTGGCGTCAAAACCAGCTTGATATAAATTGGATCCGGAGTGACGAAAATTACCGCTGTGCTGATAAGATCCGACACCTGTTACAAATGGCCCAAGATTAGCGGAAGCGGCGTCGCGAATTTCACGCGATTCAATGATCTGCTGTGTCGCTTCCTGCAGGGTTAGATTGTCGCGGGCGGCGCGGTTGATAAGAAGGGTTAACTCCGGATCATGGAAATTTTTCCACCACTGGGCAAGGTGCGCCGGGGAATTGGTGACTTTGCTTATTGTCGCGGGCATTGTTGCCGGGGCGGTTGTGGGGGAATGCAGTTTCGCGGATTTGGCCCAATGGGCCGGCATCGTGGTTTTGGGCGCACGGATAGAGGGTCCTACCATGCAACCCGTAAGAGCAGCGCACACAGTGGCTATGGTGATGGAAGCCAGAGGCATATTTAATCGCATGATGATTCTCCAATCGCGGTTTTTATTTACTCGTACCGCAGAGCTTCAATGGGGTCCAGGCGGGACGCCTTCCAAGCCGGGTAATAACCAAAGACCAGTCCTACTACCACAGACACGGCAACCGACGCCACCATGGCCGGGGCGGACATTTGAATCGGCCAATGTAACAGGGATTTAACTGCCATGGAAAGCGCCTGCCCGAACAATATTCCCAGCGCCCCGCCGAAAAGACACAGCACAATGGCCTCGAGAATAAACTGGCTTAATATATCGGCGGGGCGTGCTCCAATGGCCATTCGCAAGCCGATTTCACGGGTGCGTTCGGTAACCGATACCAGCATGATATTCATAATCCCCACGCCGCCGACCATCAGCGATATGAGCGCTACGCCGGTAAGCAGATTGGTCATCAACTGCGATGTATGGCCCAGCGCATTAGAGATTTCCGTCATGTTGCGGATATTAAAATCGCTGGGGGTACCGGGTTGCAGGTGATGGCGTTGGCGCAACAAAGCGGTAATTTCAGTGATGGCCTGCGGAATCTGGGAACTTGACGGGACAGAAACCAGAATGGCATTCACATTGGGAAAACTCACGGGTTGTGGTAAGTCCTGCTGTTCGGTGGCGGAAGGGACGGGGTAAAGGTTCTGCGAAGTCTCCGGATAGAGTTGCCCGGTCGAAAAGGTGCTCGACGCTGCCGCCGTGCTTTGATTCTGGTTCTGCAACGCCGAACCTGACACGCGGTATTTCATTGTGGTCCATGGCATGATGATAATATCATCCTGATCCATACCCATCATGTTGGCACCCTTTTTTGTTAACACCCCGATGACCCGCAGGGGCACGTTATTGACGAGAATGGTTTTCCCCAGCGGTTTGCCGCTGGGAAATAACTCTTTAACATCCGTCTGCCCCAGAATGCATACTTCATTAGCGCCGTCGACATCATCGTTGCCGAAAGCTCGGCCTTCCGCCAGCGGCCAATCGCGTATTTTCAGATAGGCGGGAGTGGTGCCAATCAGAAATTGGGGCACCCAGTTCATCCCGCCACGTACGACCTGCATGCGAGCATTTACGGATGGGGCGGCCGCGGAGATAGAAGGACAGTCCCGCGCGATGGCCGCGGCATCGGCGGAAGTGAGCGTTACCGAACTTCCGCCCCCAAAACTCACGCCCGCGCTGACCGCCTGTCCGGGAAATATCAGCAACTCGTTGGCCCCCATATTAGCAATGGTTTGCTTGATGGCCGCCGAGGATCCTTCACCAATTTGCACCATAGCGATCACGGCGGCGATGCCGATGATAATACCCAATGTGGTCAGGGCAGACCGCAAAGGATTGCGGCGCAACGCCCGTAAGGCGGTCTTGAGTGTTGTTGTTATTTTCAACATGGCGTCACCTCTTTACATCGTTTGCGGCAGGGCCGGCGGCGACGGCCGCGATCTGGCTCTGGGCACCACCATCAGCAATCAGCCCATCGCTAATCCGGATGACTCTTCGGGAATGACCGGCGACGGTGGCGTCATGCGTGACCAGCAGGATTGTAATATCTTTTTCCGCATTGAGCTTCTGGAACATGCGCAGCACTTCCTCGCTGGTGTGCGAATCAAGATTTCCGGTGGGTTCATCAGCCAGAAGTAAACGCGGATTATTCACCAGCGACCGGGCGATGGCCACACGCTGCTGCTGGCCGCCGGAAAGCTGGGATGGCTCATGGTCCATGCGGTCTCCCAGGCCGACCTGATCCAGCAATTCCATCGCCCGCTGACGATGCTGTCGGGCGGACAGGCCATCTTCGGCATACGTGGTCGGCAGGAGGACATTTTCCAAGGCGGACGTGCGGGCCAGTAAATTGAAGTTCTGAAAGACAAATCCAATTTTGCGGTTACGGACCGCAGCCCGCTGATTAACCGACATGCGAGAAATTTCCTGGCCATCAAATAAATATTCGCCCGAGGTCGGCCGGTCCAGACACCCCAGAATATTCATCAGGGTGGTTTTACCGGATCCAGAAGCTCCCATGAGCGTCACCATTTCACCGGGCATAATGCTCAACGAGACGCCTTTGAGCACCTGAACATCCGAATTGCCCAGGTGATAGGTTTTGATGATGTTGCTGACTTTTATCAGTTCCATGGCGTTACATGCTCCGGTTGAAGGCTGCTGGTACGGTGCCCATGTTATCTTCAGCCGCCTTTTTTATGCTTAAAAGGCTGTGGAATAAATGGATTGGTCGCTCCGCCGGAGCTGTTGCTGTGGCTCGCGCGTTCGCCGGTGACCACCAGCATCCCGGTTTTAATGTCCGGGGAAGTAATTTGTGTGTCATAGTTGTTGGCCAGCCCCACGGTAACTGAAATCGGCCGAACAAACCGTCCCGATTCCACCCAAATGGTGCCCTGATCAGGTGATGCGGCGGCGGCTGCGTGATGGGCTGAGGGAAGAATCTCTGATTGCAGAGGCACCCAGCGCAGGGCGGCGTTGGGGACCATCATGACGTTATTTTTTTTAGCCAC
>DAHXLH010000279.1:0-13322 GCA_027366115.1 Phycisphaerales bacterium | reverse complement strand
GGGTTCGCTTGGCCTTATAGCGGGACATTATACGGGAATTCGCAGTTGTCGCATTATCTTAAATTTTTTGCGCATTTACACCTAGCGGAAGGGATGCCGGCGGTAGTAGACTTAGTTTCAGATGGTTTGCAGAGGCTCGTGACATTAACACGAGAAGGGCTTTCCAGCCCAACCTGTCTTGTTCTGGAAGAAGTTATTTAGGAGAACCGACCATGAAACATCGCGTAAGTTACAAAAGACACCAAGTTTCAACTCGAGGTTTTACTCTCGTTGAACTGCTGGTGGTGATTTCGATTATCGCGTTGTTAATCGCGCTGCTGCTGCCGGCGCTGGCTCGGGCGAAGGATCTGGCCTACAACATATCTTGCCAAGCTAATATCCGGTCACTGTGTCAGATTACGGCGGAATACTCCGGCTCCAATAGGGGATTCTATCCGTTAATGCTCAATAATTGGTATGACCTTGAGTACAAGCCCAACCCCGGATTTGCGGTGCTGCGCGCCGGACCGAACAATGACGGAAGCTGGATTACGCCTTACGCCCAGTGGGTACTGGCGCCGTATCTCTCCGCGGGCAAGTATGACTTGGACTGGAATAATCCGAGTTATTCCACCTACGCTCAAAAACTTACGGAGGGTGCGAACGGTCAAGTTATCACATTGCCCCTGTTTATCGATCCGGCCGTACAGGCGGATCAGGGCGGCAACTCCACTTTTGAACTGAATCCCGGATCGGGCGACTACTTTTATAACGACTGGCTCGCGGGCGGGACCCGCGATACTGATGTCGCCACTTCTTCAGACGCGGTTTTGTGGTTTGATCAAATCTACAACGGATGGGCAGCTAAACAGTTTCCGCATGATCCCGGATCCTTTGATCCATGGGTTAACGTTGGCTATGCCGACGGGCATGTGGATTCCCAATATTATTCGATTGTCTCGAGGCTCGATGTCAAACAGCCAGTCATAAGTTTTTACTCCCTGGCAGATGGAACGATCAATGGCGGGACCCAAGATTTTGGCTACACCACATTTTTGAGCAATGGGTGGGGTGTGCCGTGGTGGAGTAATGGAATGCCATGATCGTGATAGTGTACCCTCCGTACCGCGATGTCAGGCAGATGTCTCGGTCGGTTCCGGTTTTTTTCAGCTTTTCGGTATGTGAAGGATGTCTATGCGACGGATCAGTGAGATGATGTTGGCTGCCATGGCGGCGCTTTTGGGAACTGTTGTTGCGACCGCGTCGGCGATCGCCGCGCCCACGCCGCAGCCAACCGAGCCGATGCCCTTCGTGAGTGCTTCCGGCACGCACTTTGTGGCTGACGGCAAGCCGCTGATTCTGCGCGGATGCAATCTCGGTTGCTGGCTTTTATTTGAACCCTGGATGCAGGCCTGGAAGTATCCCGACCAATATTCGGTAGAACAGATTTTCAAAAAGCGATTTGGATCCTCTGCCGAACATCATCTTATGCGGATATTCCGCGCTAATTTCATCCGCAATCGGGATTTCAAGCTTATCCGTAAATTCAATTTCAATGTGGTGCGCGTCCCCTTTAATTATCAGCTTCTGGAACACACCAAGCCCCCCTACGCTATGCGGCACCAGGCGTTCCAGTGGCTCGATCGGGCCGTGAACCTGGCGGCGAAAAATCATATCTATGCGATTTTGGATATGCACGCGGCTCCCGGGCGGCAAAGCATTGATGGCCCGACCGGCCGGATTAAACGGGATAAACTCTGGTCCAGTAAAGTCGATCAGCGACGGACGATCAACTTGTGGCGGGCCATTGCGGAACATTTCCATGGGAATCCTACGGTCGCGGGTTATGATTTGCTCAATGAACCGTACGGCAATTTTCATCAGAACATGGCCCCAAAACTGCTGGCCCTGATGCCGCGAATTTATCGGGCGGTGCGGTCGGTGGATCATCGCCACATTATGTTTATGCCCAATTTACTTTCGGGTTCAGTGCGTTTCTGGGGCAGCCCGGCTTCCCATGGATGGAAGCAGGTGGCTTACACCTCACACTTTTATCCGGGACTGTTCGGGGATCAGCCCGGATTGGGAACCATGGCCTGGTTTATTCAACGGCGTGTGCCATCCATGGAAAGTTTCCTCAAGGCAGCCAATGTGCCATTTTATGTCGGGGAATTTAATGTGGTGCTGAATCAGAGCGGCGGCCCCGCGATGATGCGAAAAGATTATGACACGTTTGCGTCTAATGGCTGGGCGGCCACCATGTGGAGTTATAAACTCATCAAACCGCAGGGCGGCGCAACGGATAATTCCTGGTATATGGTGTCCAATCGCAATAACGTGCCGCATATCTCCGTGCGGCACAGCAGTGAAGCGGAAATAGCGGCTTATTTCAAGTCGATGGGGACCATGCCCCTGGCGATCAACATACCGTTGTTAGATGCCCTGACCAGTCCTCATGCCCCCAAGCTTGACCTGCCGTATATCGCGACGCCGCCTGTGCTGCCAACGCACATTCCCCATGGAATTGCATTGAAATCGTGGCATCAGGCTGATATTGGCGGAGCCAAACGGGGCGGTCAAAAGCTTTCCAAGGCCTACTTGGCGGTCTATGGCAGCGGTGCGGATATTTTTAACCATCGCGATTCGTTTCACTACCTTTTCCATCGCACATCGGGTGAATTCTCCCTGGCTGCGACGTTGACGCAACTGTTGCCCAGCAGCCAATGGGCAAAAGCGGGGCTGATGCTTCGAGCATCCGAGCAACCAGATTCAGCATTTGCGATGATTAACGTCCTTCCCGGAAAGATGGTGGTCTGGACATGCCGGGCGGCCAATGGTGCCGAAGCGACGCAAAAAATGATCCCCATTTCCGGATTGCCCGTGCGATTAAAGCTGTTGCGAACGGGTAAGAGTGTCGCAGGTTTTTATCACACAGGCCGCGGCAAATGGAAGAAAGCCGGTTCACTGGTTCTGCCCGCATCCGCCTTGATGCAGCAGGTGGGTTTTGCGGTGTTAAGTCACAAGCCGTGGGCGTACACGTGTGCACGTTTTGAGGACATTACTTTCAGAAGATCGGGCCGCGCGACCGTTAAAATTGCGGACCACCGGAGCCGCGCAAGTGCAACTTCAATCGCCGCTGCGGCCATTGGCACGGCGGAAAAATAAGCAGTGGCTAATGAAATCGGGTCCATTCGTTGGTGGATAAATTTATCGGCGAAGAAAGGAGCGAGGATATGAAATTATCAAGAACGTAGCGATCACGTCGCACTGAAAGGTCGTTTTCATATTGTTTTTAGAAACCTGTTAATTGGAGTGCTTTATGTTAAATCACAAATTGATACTATCGGGAGTTCTATTAGCCGCTGCGGCGGCGGGTTTTGCAACACAGTCCGCGCAGGCAACCGTGTATGCGCAGGATAACGCGGGAAATTACGGCAGCGGCTGGAGCACCGGCACCAACCGCGGCACCGGGTTTGGTGCGTGGAATATAAATTTCGCCTATACCGGGCCTTCAGGCGGTGGCGGCGGTGGGGGTGCGTTTATCGGCACGAATGCCGGAATCACTTCCCCTTCGACACCGGCGTTTGATATCTATGTTTATCCCGGCACCGGCGGCGACACCGGCCTGAATACCGATATCACCACCGCAACGCGGAGCTTTAACGCTGCCTTAGCCGCTGGGCAAACATTTACCACAGATCTGAACCTCGATAACGGCAATACCAGCACGGCTGATGCCAATACCAACCCCAGCACGGCGGACTCCAATATGGGCTTTGCGCTGCTGGATTCATCGGGCAAAGTTTTATTTTCCATGATCTGTTTTGGCGGCGGCGAATATTGGGCTTCCGATGGCTCCAATTCCGGAGCTTATTTTGAACCGGATTCGGGCAATATTCTCTATAATTACCACGCCGACGACACCTTTGCCTTCAGCCTGTTGAATTCCGCCGGGAATTACAGTCTGACGGCTGCAGGCAATATCGGCGGCGGCAGCCCGACCACCTTCACCGGCAGTATTAATATGGCCACCGGGGGACCAACGCAGGTGCAATACATTGATAACAACGGCGGGAACGGCAGCGACGTGCAATTCAGCAGCATGTCCATCGCCAGCACACCGGTGCCGGAACCGGCGATGCTGGGGCTCGTAGCAATCGGTGGAGCGGCGCTGCTGATGAGCAAACGCTCCAGACGTATCAGCAAGCAAGCCTGAACAAGTTGCGAAACTTCCCAAGCGACCCATCGTGACGATTTCTGTAATCGTCACGATTTTTTTTATTTATGATGCGCCGCGGCATAAACAATAATGTTGCACGCCAGTGCCTGTGCCGATTTTGGTGCGTATCCTTTAATACCCCAGGAATTGGTGCCCAGCAGCCCGCTGATTATTTCTGGTATTGAACTTTATCGAGATAAAACGTAAAGGGCTTTCCGTTAGCCACAGCGGCGGTCCAGAAAAAGCCTACGACAATGCGTTTAAGGTTCTTGCCTTTGAGGCTGATGGAATAGTGCTTCCAATGGGTGGTCAAAGTGACTTTCAATTTTCCCTTGGCGGTATCATGATATTTTTTATTCGAGCCGATCAGGCCAAATCCGAAGTTGACAACCTGACCGGCCTTCTTGCCGCGTGCCCAGAAGGTCAACTTTTTGGCACCAGTAAGATTAAAGCCTCCGGAATTATCGCCCCAGTTGTTGGCAGGGTTCTGCCAGGCGATCCCGCCCCAACCGCTGCTGGAAGTGAATTGGATTTTAAGACAATTGCTGTTTCCCTTGCGCGGGTGGGTCGTGGAGTTTCCGTTGTATTTGATCGCCGAGGCCGTGCCCATCCAGCCGGCGGGAATATAGCCGGATTGCGCCTGGCCATCGCTATAAAGTACCAGCGGAAGAGACACCGTGGCCCCGGCATGTTTGTCCGCGGCAAGGGCCTGCCGATCAATCAGGCCGATCGCAATAATGGCAGCCAGTAACGTGGTCAGCAATCCTGTTAGCAGTGAAGTTCTTTTAGTGCCCATCGTCATACTCCTTGTGTGTAAAGGGGGTTAATCATCGTAATAACTTTAACGTTATTACTTTACATATTTAACATTATCGATATAAAAAGTGAAAGGCGAGCCATTGCCGCCGCCGGTCCAGTAAAATCCGGTGATCATCCTTTTAAGATTTCGGTTTTTCAGATTGATCGCATATTTTTTCCAATGCGAAGTCAACGTGACCACTTTTGAAACATGCGCCGAATCATGAAATGGCTGATCGGAACCAATCAAGCCGGCACCAAATGTGATACGTTCCCCACCCGCTTTTCCTTTGGCCCAGAACGTTAGCGTGGAGGCACCGGTTAAATTTAAGCCGCCATCTGATTTTCCCCAATCATTGGCGGGATTTTGCCAGGCGATTCCACCCCAGCCGTTGCTGGAGTTGTAGCTGATTTTAACACAGGAATGCGTCCCCTCAGGGCCGAAGTTCGCTGCACCATAACGGATATTTTTGTAATTGCCCATCCAGCCTGTCGGTATATATGGCATTCCCTTGGCACTTTTCCCCAACACAATCAGAGGCAGGGGCGAACGCGGAATTCGCATGGCGTGGATCGGCCCGGTGACCATCAGGGGAATGTTGCCGACCGCCGCGCCGTTATGATTGTTATATACATAACAGAATAAGCGGTAATAGCCGCCATTGTCCGGCATTTTTACAACTACATGCCCGCCATGCTGCCGGAGGATGGCGCGGGGATACTTGCGCGGCATGGGCCGAGATTCGCCGCCGTTAGGCGGTGTATTGGAAATATCGCGGCGCAATACCCAATGATAGGTCAACGCCCCGCCCCCCGGTTCGGACGCATCCACAGTGGCTCTGATTTCTGAATTTCGCTTGACTTGATTTGATCCAGTGAGCTTGAGGCTTTTCATATCGGGGCACAAGTGGGCTGGCCAGTGACCGGTCCAAAAGTGTTCGAGTTGATCTACAGCACCGAGCCGGCGGCCATCCGGCAGTATCAGGCCAAACCAGGTTGGCGTGGCCTCGACTTTCCAGCCCCAGGTAAATGCGTAGGAGCCTAAACATAATCCCCTGGCCGCCAAGACGCTGTTGCGATACGTTTTAGCATAATACAAAGCCTTCTGTGTGCTGGTCATTTCCGGCGGCAGGTGCAGGTTATCGCGGCCTTCTTCCCAAACTCCCGGGGGGCCAAATTCTGTCATCACATACGGCTTGACACCGCCGGCTTTGAGATACCGCTTATAAAGTGAGGGGCCGCCGCCGTAAGAATTGATTCCGATGATATCAATATCCGGGCAATATTCATTGATTTTCTGAACCTTGTGACCGCCAATTTCCGCCACGACGGTCATGGTGGGATGGTTGGGGTCCAGGCGATGGCACATGCGGGCGATTTTTTCTACGGCCTGCCACAATACTTTGTGGTCATAACCATTTTCCATTTCATTGCCGATGCCCCACGCCAGCACCGCTGGATCATTGCGATATTCGAGAACATATTTTTTGCATTGCTCATACTGGGCCTGCACCTGCGCTTTATTTTTATAACTGAATCCATTGCCCGGATGCGCCAGCCACATGCCCACAGTGTAAGTCATACCCAGTTGAGCGGCCCGGTTGAGTTGCTCCTGAATGCCGTCCGCGCCCCATGTACGATCAGAATTTCCCCCAGCCGCTTTCAGTGCCGCCAGAGAATAACTTCCCCCCGCACCTTTTATAAAATAGGGCTTTCCGCCCCGCAAAAGGTGCCATTCGCCGCCGGTTTTAACCAGTTGCACTTTTACTGCCGCCGCTGAAGCGCTACCACCCACTGCTAATAGCGACACGATCACCGCCAGAACGGACGCGACGGATAAAATCCGCATTCGCCGAATCCTGATTACCCTCATGCCTGTTCCTTTCCACTAAAGATTATGGCTGCCCAAGCGATGCCAGCGTGTTGACCCATTTTACCTCTCGCAAGCCGCTCCAACGGCGTGCTATCGCAACATCCAATGAAACTGTTGCATCAACTGAATTTACAAAATATATCCGTCACTGTCAATGTACCAATCAAAAGATGTATTGTTTCAATAGAAGTGTCGCCCCTGAAGGGGAGCGAAGTCAAGCCGGTGAACATGCCAAGCGTCCGCCATGTCCGGAACAAGGTGAAAGAAAATTGCTTATCCGGCCGGGTAAGCAATGGCCCATCGCGCAAATAGGACCCGTAAAAATCCGCCTTACGCGTGGTCACCTTCGGCGAATTAAAGGACCGTCAGCCCGCGCCGTTCATGAATGGCGGGTCGGTGATCAACGGGCACAACTTTTATCGCGTTGGGCCGGTGCTCCGCACTGCCCGCAGCAGATATGCGTTGGCCCAGCCAATCGTGCCGTCCTGTGCTCTAATTGCCCGGCAGACAAATTTCTGAAAGGACAGCAGTTGTCCGGGACCCTTCGCATAGGCCTCCA
Source organism: Phycisphaerales bacterium (assembly GCA_027366115.1). Lineage (GTDB taxonomy): Bacteria > Planctomycetota > Phycisphaerae > WQYP01 > WQYP01 > JAMDCX01. The sequence continues at coordinate 5,894 of DAHXLH010000279.1, read as the reverse complement.
TGGATTGAAAGCATTTTAAGGCTTTGGCCGGGTGATCGGCCAGCAGCAGCAAATCACCTTTCTCCCCCAGCCCCCGGATCCTGTTGCGACTCAGGTTTTTCAGCCGCGCCAAATAAGCGTCGCCGTGAACGTCAATGGACGCCAGCACACCGGATCGATTGATAGGTTCGCTGTCGTCCGCTGGAAGCTCGGATCCGGTTCGTTCCTCATGGATGAACCGTCGTACAATGCCGGGATGGCCGTGGTAGATAACCTCCAGGCGTTGATCCAAAATCAACAGAGCCGTACCGGTATCCGCCATGGTACACACATTGAACAGACTTTTGGCATTGCGGAGGGCCGCCGCATTCTTGTGCATTGCCGCCAGCGCCTGAATGCGAAATATCAGCAGACGGTCAATAACACCCGTGTACGCCGGTGCCGCCAGGATGCCTTGTAGCGCCAGGTGCGCCACGGTGCGGTAATGCCCGCCGGCCATTAAAGGTGGAAGCCAATACCAATATATCAGCCATGCCGCAGGATAAGGGCGGGCCTGCAACTCTTTGGCGATTAACGCCAGCGCCGATTTTCGGGCGGCGGCGTCCGTGCCGGCCAATCGCGGGACCAGGCTCTTCGCCCATGCCCGTTTCTGAAGTTCCGCAGCACTGGGCCGGGCGATCAGTGGCACCACAGTGACCCATGATGCCGTAAACATCGCCATCGCCGACAGCAACACCGTCCGGGCTCGCCTGGGATTGACAGACATAGTTCAATTCCTTTCTGGAAAAGAATAAAGCAGGGAGAAGTTAGAATAATAGAAATATGGACATACTTGCGTTTCACAGAAACACATATAGCCTGTTCTGGTTCTAACTTCCAGCTTCCAACTCCTTGCTTTATAACCTGATCATCTCTGCCGTAACGACCACGCCCAGGCATTGGCCCGGCCAATGGTACCATCTTCCGCCTTCATGCAGGCTGCGATGCGGCTGGCGGCTTCCGCCCATTCTGCATGGACATTGGCCGCCAGATAAGCCGCGTGGAAACAGGCCATTGCCTCCTTTGGCTGATCCGCCAACAGCAACAGGTTGCCTCGTTCTATCATATTGACATAGCGTTGACTGGTAATGCCCCATGCCCGGCGCGCATAGGCCGCTCCATGGGTCTTAATGGCCGCCAGAACGGGGCAGATCTTCGGTGCCGCTCCGGCCCGGACAAAGCCAGCCCCGGCAGGCTGACCCTCTTATGAAAAAACTTCATCGCAAAGGCTGTGACGTTCACGCCGCAATTGGCGGTCATCTCATTGCCGTGAATCTCACCGTAAAGCGTGGGCATCGCGGTCCCGGCAGTGACAGGTACGGGCGACGCTGGCGATGCTACCGCGAAAAATGCCACGGAAAGCAGTGGTGCAATCTGAAATACCGTCCTCATTTGCCACCGCCTTTCCGCGCCGGTTGCGTGGCGACTTCTTTGCGTGCTGCCGCAACCGCCTTTTCAATCTGCTTCATCTGTTGTTTTGGCGTGCCGCCAATTTGGATCACCCGGCCGGTGGAGCTGTCAGTCACACGGGTGCCTGCCGGAAAATCCATCTGATAGTTATCGGGCTTGGTGGAGACATTAATCATTATCCGCGAAACGGCTACCGTATTGACCGCGATGATGCCGGACCCGTGGAGCAAAGGGTCAAATACTGTTTCGACGACCTTTCGCGGATAAAAGACGCCCGACATCGGCTGGTCAAAGTTACTCGCTACAATCGTGCGACAGGGATGTCTGAACAAGGGCGGAAAGGCCCCGCGTTTTGGCAGATACTTTGGATCAACGTGCCAATAAAATTCCGTCAAACGCACCAGCGAGAAGCCCTTCCGCGGGTTGAGTCTCAGGACGAACCGCCCTAGGGGAAAGTAGCGTGACAGTTCGTACCACTTTTTGCCATTCCGACTATGGACTATTGTGCAGTGCGTATGCCATTTACCCCATGGTGTTGCCAATAGTTGCGATAGTGGCGGGTATATCGCATGATGTGGCGGATTAATTTCCAATGGCGCACCGAAGATGGTTGCCGTCCAACCCGCACAGCCGCGTAGTGTGGTCAGTTCGGCGGGGGCTTTCCCCCAGATTCCCCCGAGGCGAGGATTGATGAGTGGCCCTCCAAGTGGGCCCTCCCGGGTTGTGATCATCTCGGCAACGCGGCCGTTAAATGCTCCTTTATAGGATTGGACGTAGTAGGGGGACGTCCCACCAACCGCGTGGCCCACCTCCTTGGACACTACCACGGTGAATCGGCCCGCAGGGATATTCTCCATAGTGATCGTCAGATCAAGATAACCGGCAACCGTCATGGCAGGTTTCTTCTGCTGCCGAACGGTGCTTTGGTAGTGCGCCGTGATCTGGATGTTATGAAATGCCATTTCCTGTCGTCGAATACCGGCTAATGCGGTGCGAAGATTTGCGGAAGATGAGCGGGCAACCGTGGCCGGAGCCAGGGTTAAACCAGCGAAAATCAACCAGATGCCGCTATTGCAAAACCTGCATAATATTCTCATCTGTTTACTCCAATGGGAAATAAGCCTTATAGTGTGAAGCGCCCCTTGCACCAGCGCAATATTCCTTAATACCACGCCATGCTAGGAACAGCGGATCAACACCGTAGATAAGACCCAAAACCGTCTTTGCCTTCTTTTATTTCCGGCTAGCTAGGCAGTTGGGCACGGTGCGGCCAAAGCCATCGGTCTGCGGCACCCCGCCTGAACCGGCGACCGCAATGACGGAAATATCCTTCGATGAACAGATCGGCGGCCTAAGCGAATCGCCCTTGGGCACCAGCACGGTGAATTCTTCGCCGGACAATTTACTGCGGTGGCGAATCACGCCGAGATCAATTTGGCTGGGGTACCAGGTCAGTTGGATGGGCGGATGGGTGGCGGTGATATGCGCATGCACGACAACATCCAGGACGTGCTTTGGATTATTGCTGAATTGGAACAGAACCTCCCGCTCGATATTGCCGATGCCAATGACGCTTCGCTTGAATTTAAGGATTATTTTTCCGGTCTGGCCCGGTGCGATGGCGTGATTTTGCGTGTCTACCACCGCGCCACGGAAGCAATAGCATGTCCCGCGAGCTATTGCGATACGGATTGGTTTGTCAGCGGTGTTCTTGGGTAAAAACGGGATATGGATCATGCCCGGTCCGGCGGCGATTTCGCCAACCCTCACAACTATGTGTCGGCGACCCAACGGGTATACGCGAAGCGGTGCAGGGGCACCGCCGGGCCGAATAAAGAGAGCTAGACCACTGAAATCCGCCCCGACCCTATCCTGCACACCTTTTACGCCGGCCCACCCGGAGGCAGCGCCAATATCTACGGCGTAAAACCGCTTGCCAGTGCCAGCCAGCAGCACCAGATAATGTCCAAACTCTCCAACACCCAAGTCGTTTTTTAAGAAAATAATTGCCAAGTATTTTTGGGGATGCTTCCGCAATTCACTGTAGATTTCCCCAAAGGTCGCCCCCTTGTAGGCCGTGACGTGCAGGCCTTCAGATCTCAGCACCCGCTTGATCCGCAGCATATCCGCTGCCTGCTCCCAGTCGCCACCGACGCCGAGCTGGTCGGCGAGCAGCGGTAGTTTGGTGGGCTTCCGAAAGAACTCCAAAGCAAACGCGGTGACGTTGACTGCGCAGTTGTCGACCATCTCTCGGCCATGAATCTCCGAGAACAGGCTGGGTACTGCTACGCCCCGAAGAAAACCCGGATTTAATATGGCTGCCACGGCGAGTGCCGCACCGAGGAACCATGCGGAACATTGATACGGGCGGCATGGTCGGGTTGCAGGTGCGTGGTTCGTCGACCGTGTCCAAAAAAGCGCCATCTTCATTTGCCACCTCCGGTCAGGGACGGCTGCGTCGCGATTGCTCTTCGCGCAGCGCTTACGGCACCCTTGATCAACGTGATCTGCCGGCCCGGTGTACCGCCGATCCGATACGTGCGTCCGGTTGACTGGTCCGTAACGGTGGCACCGACCGGGAAATGCAGGATAAACGTCTTCGCGCTGACCTTCGGGTCGTTGACCTCGAACGCCGTAACATGCAAAATTGTTCTTTCAATCGGACCCGTGGGTTTAATTTCCCGGGCATACGAGGCACTAACCACGCGTTTGGGGTAGTACACCGACTTTGCCGGGTGCCAGAAACTCGTGACAGTAAAGAGATCCATCGGCTTGGGCTTCCACTGCGACTTCCCCCCCTTTAGATTCGGCGGCACGGCGAAATATTGCCTATCACCGAGTACCGCGAAGTCGCGGCGCGGATCGAGAAGAATAATATCCTTCGACTGCCATTCCACTGTTAATGCTACTAAGCGGCGGCCATGCGGTGAACGGATGAAGCGGGCGGAGATCTTCGCCCGGCGGGGCGGCTTCTGCAGAAATTCCAGTAGCGTTGCGCGCCGATAGGCCGGAGCCTGGTGGTCAAAGTCAAGTGTTTTGAGAATTCCCCACAGCGTAAACGCCCAGCCGGTACTGCCCCCGTAATAGCCTGCGGCAACGGGCGGCGGTCCGCCGCTGACGGAACCAATTTTTACAATCCTCACATTCCCCAACAGTCCAGTTTTCTCCGTGTAGGCAGTGCCCACCCGACCATTGTAGGCCAGATCACACACAACTTCACCATAGGAGAAATCGCGTTGCGCGATCGGATTGTAGCCGCCAAGAAGGGCGTGAACATGCAACCGGAATCTGCCCCCGGGCGTGAGGAGGGCTGTTACCTTCGTAGGGCCGCCTTCCGGGGCAATCGTTTTTCGGTTCCATGCGAAATATTTTGAGACTGCGGTGAGCTTGATATTCCGCACCGCTTGCTGCTGCAATTTCAGCCCCCGCATCACCGCATTAAGGAGTTCCCCATGCGGGCCTGTGGTGGCCGCGAAGGCGGCACCGGCCGTCCAGACGGATAGAACCGCTGCGATGGCTATGGGTGTGTGTCTTTGTTGCATGATTAGATCCCTTTTTCTGTGGCTGCAGATCCCCCTGCTGGCGAAGCCTACAACGTGCAATTAATATTGGCAGCTGGTAAAATAGCCGGTCCCCGTAGGCTTGGTACCCGCATTGATCACGCACGAATACCCCACCTCATCGACGTAAACACAGGTGCCATAGTAGACGATGGAGCAGTATTGTGTGACTATGCTACCTACACAGCCATTGATAACGGCGGGGGCACCGCAGGTGTAGTTTTGGAACTCGCCATTGTAGTTATTTACACACGCACCCCGGGTATTGCTCGGGCTGCAGGGCGTCGTGCCGGTATTCGGGCTACATTCGCCCAGCACGGTGGAATCGTTGCCGACATAAAGGCCCAGGCAGCCGCTCAAATCCGCGTTAGACGCGGGCCGCATCGCTTGTGCCGCGCCCGTAACCCCGATCGTCAGCATCCCCGCCAGAAACAGCCCCGCCAAAAGCAACCTGTGCATAAAGCACCTCCTAAAAAATGTGAACTGCAAACGCCGCCCTACGCTGGGCGGCGGTCAATTCAGCCAATTCAATTTCATTGCTGCGGTGTCCGCAGCAGTTTTAACCACCTTGCCGTTCTTGAGTTCCACCGCCGCGGGGGTTGTCGCAAACCACCGGTGGCTTGTGTCCAGGATTCCCCACACTACTTGGCCGCCGCCGGTCGGCACCCTCGTTGTCGCCTTACCGGTATCCGACGGTACGCGGACAAATGCTATTCGCCAGGTCGAGCGGCTTGCTCCCAGCTGTTCAGCAGCCCGTTCATAAATGGGAATCGCTTTTTGACACTCGCCGCAATTGGCATGGTAAAAAAGTATTGCCCACCGGCCATGCGCGAGGCGGTTCCCCAAAGGTTTTCCATTGGTTTCCGAGACAATGTTCGCCAGCACCGGCATCCGATGCCCAATCCA
>DAHXLH010000273.1:0-8858 GCA_027366115.1 Phycisphaerales bacterium | reverse complement strand
CCAGCAGAAGAACCTGCACGCCCACCACCGGCCCGTGCGGCGGCACGATGGCAATCCAGGCGCTAATCGGGGCCAGACAAAGCGAACTGCCCAGAAAAAAATGGCACAACCAGGTGAAGCGCTTGGTAAAACTGTACAACGCAATCCACCCCAGTACCGGCACCGCCAGAACCACGGGATAAACATTTCCCAGAATCAGATCAAATAGCAGCGTCGCACCGATAAACAGTATCCCGCAGATCACTAGCGTCCCGATCATAAACGCTACGGATACTTCTCCCGTCACACTGGGCCGGCGCATGGCGCGCGGGTTGCGGCCGTCAAAATTACGGTCTACCAGGCGGTTAAACGTCATGGCAAATGTGCGGGCTAACACCATGCACAACACAATTAATCCCAGGCGAATCCATCCCGGCCATACCAGATCAATCGCCCGCGCCGCCAAAAATGCCGCAATCAGTGCAAACGGCATGGCAAAAATGCTATGCGAAAATTTGATCATCTCCAGAAAGGTGCCAAAGCGTTTAACCACACCGGGTCTGTCCTGGGGCACTACGGCGTTCAAATCAGTCATCATGTATCACCCCTCATTGGTTCCAATTTTCAATCGGGACGTCGAGGTGGCTAAAGTGTTTTTCATTGTCCGTTACCACAGTCGCTTTCAGATGGGTCGCAAACGCCGCGATCAGAATATCGGCGTCACCCCGGGCCTTGTTGTTTCTCATGGCTGTCGTCCATAAGCCAATAGCCGTATTCCATACAGGCTTTGAGCACTCCTGGTAGATATGGGACTGGCTGGCAAGAAAATCCTCGATAAACCGGATGCTCTCGGTGTCACCGCGGGCCTGCAGGCCGCGCAATAGTTCAAAATAAACGATCGAAGCGATAAATATTTCATCGCTTCGGGCCAGTGCGGCCTGCAACGGACCTCTCACTTTATTTTCTTTGCGGAGCACACGTATCCAGATGTTTGTATCGATGACATATCGCATCGTCCGTCATCCCCCGTTTTTTCGCGCCGTAAACCGATTAGCCGCCACTTCTGCCTGAAGTTCATCCCAGTACTGGCTGGGCTGGTGGCTGTCGGTAGCGTACCATCGCTCTAACAAATCCAGTGCGTTGGGTCTCGGAGGTGCTGCGAGCCTCACAAGCGCGCACCCCCTTTCCATATACAGCGGCGTTAACGCACTTTGCCGGAAAAGCAGGCTGCCGATCATTATTCCGCGCGTGGCGATGTCGCTGATAGCGGTTGTACGATAGATGACAACGGGAAACGTTTTCCCGGTTGACCACACAGACAGGCTGCCGGTTTCCGGATGATTTCCCGGCACCGTGCCTGCCTGCGGATAGCGAATTGGATTTATTGTTGCGTAGGAGTACTCAATCATTTCTCGCCTCCGGATTTTGCGACAGCGGCTTCAGCCGCTCTCGCATTTTCTCAGTAATCGACCGCTCAAATGCCTGGATGATCCGGCTGTGCATAGAGTCGAGCGGAGTGGAAACCGCATCCATTTCTATTGGTTGCGCCCGGATGATTTGCGTATCAAGAGTAACATTGCACGCGCCCGGATTATTTTCGATAGTTCCCGACACAGCGGTCAGTGCGAAATGTTCGCCCTCAGATAGCGGATGCCTTATTTGGTAGGCCATCAAAGACTGCTCAGCAAGTTCCCTTGCAAAGAGGCCGCCATCGCAGTTAAGCCAATCGCCAAGGCGGAAGGACTGATCCTCAAAATCGAACCGATCAAGATACCGCAGCACGATCTGGGCCACCTCCGAAATTCCAGTTACGCGCCGATATACGTCCATCGCGTTGAGAATCATTTTACGGAACTGTTCGTCCCATCCGGGATAGGGCGCAAGCACATGAACACTCAGCAGGCGCTCCGAAACCTGTATCACGCGCGTCCGGCCTTCGCATGAGAACGCCATGCGCGGCGAGCGCGTCAATTGCGGACCTTCTGGGTTTTGTGCGGGCTGGAGGTTCAAGGTTAGTGAGGCGGTGACCACTTCGCCTTCATCCCTCTGCGGAAAATCGTTTTTTACCTGTTCGTAGAAGCGTCCAAAGATCGTGGAGTCCCATTCGGTTTCCGGGGCGAAAGTGAATTCACACAACGCCTCAATAATGCTCGGATTTTTATATTTCATGGGCAACTCCATCACGGATCAGCGCCTCTTCGGACGCCCGGCCGGCAATCAGCATATCGCCAACTGTTGACACTTGCACCCATGACGCTGAGGGGCTTCCCTGCGGAACTTTCGAGGCGGGGAATTAAATGTTTGGCGATCGGTCTCCTGGATCACTTCTGGCCCCCGCTCCAGCCCAACGCGTATTCCAGTCGTGGGGCACGTCCAGTAAATCCAGCACGCGCCCGGCGACCATGGTCACCAGATCATCAATGGTCTGCGGGGTTTTATAGAATCCGGGGCTGGCAGGGCAAATTACTGCGCCCGCTTCGGCCAATTGACACATATTGCGCAGCTCAATTAAACCAACGGGCATTTCACGGTGCAGCAGAATCAACGGTCGCCGCTCCTTAAGCGTGACTTGCGCCGCTCGACCAATAAGGTTATCGCCCAGGCCGCGAGAAATTTCCGCCAGCTTGTTGCTCGAACACGGTGCCACCACCATGCCCTGCGTTTTATAGGATCCCGATGCGATACACGCCCCAATGTCCTGATAGGGCAGGGGGATGATGTCATGGCGAATGCTCATGGCCAGAATTTCTTCCGGATCAGGGTGTTCCACACCCAGCTCATCATGTAAAAGCCTGCGGCCTGCCGGGGAAATAACCAGATACACGCGACAACCCGCGCTGGAAAATCCCTGTAGAATCTTCCGTGCATAAATGGCACCCGAAGCACCGGTAATCGCGAGAATAAATGTTTTCTTTGGCATCAACACATCTCTATTTCTATGGCGTCGGCGTCATCTGTGTGTGACCATCGGCAGCCTCTTTACTGGTCCTCAAGTTCCTCTTCATCGATCAGCGTTTTATGGACCACCGCATGGTCATTAAACCAGTTGTAGATTTCAATATGGGATAAAAAATCTTCCCCGTAGCGATGGGTCAAACGGTCGGTATAGTCTTCCTTCTGACAATCACGCAGATGATCCAGAAGTGCCATGGAGGCGAAAAACCAGCTCGGCTTAATCACATCCGGCAGTTTAGCGCAATACAGCGAAACATTTTCTGACCCGAACGGCTGCTTACAGTACCGGCACCACCAATCGCAGCGAACGGTCCGACGCATGATTTTTTCACATTCCACGAGCTTACGCATGGCGCATTCCCCGATAGCAGAAACAAATTCCAGCGGTCAGGGATGTAGCTGTTACATCGGCAAAGCCCGTGTCTTTCATGCGTTGCGTCAATTGCTGTGGAGAAATAAACGTATTGACACTCTCAGGGAGATATTTATAGGCACCGGTTTTATCCCCGCTGATCAGCGTGGCCGTGCGCGGTAAAATGCGCCGAAAGTAAAAATTGTACCCGGCTCGAAGCACCGGATTTGTCGGCAGCGAAAACTCCAGGATAATCAGCCGGCCGCCCGGCCGCAGCACCCGATAAAATTCATCCACCGCCTTGCCCCAGTCCGATACATTGCGAATGCCAAAGGCAATCGAAACAATATCCGCACTCTGATTCTGCAAGGGCAGGCGCAGGGCATCGCCCTCATAAAAGGAAATGGCCCGCCCCGTGGAAGCGACATTTTTTCCACAGGCACCCTGCAACATGGCATGGCAAAAATCAATTCCAATAACCCGTTTCGGCCCAACTTTACTAAATGCCGCCGATAGATCACCTGTACCACAGGCAATATCCGCCACAATATCCGAAGCCTTTACGCCCGCAATCTGCACCGCCTTGCGACGCCAGTAGTGATCCATCCAAAGCGAATGCAAATGATTATTCAGATCGTAAGAGGGTGCAATGGCGGAAAACATGCGTTGCACTCGCCCGGCCTTATCCACCGCATCATGCGGATTTTTCAGATTGCCCTGATCCCATGCCGGTGGGGGGGTGGAAGTTGTCGAAGTATTAGCCATTGCGAGTCCATTTCCGAACAATATATCACCGATTATAGCCTGAATCACGCAGAAATGGCATTCGTCTACGGAGCGCGATGCCGTGCGGTGCGGCAATATTGCCGCACCACAGGGCCGTGTGGATAAACTTCACATAGCCGCCAGCTTTGCCGGTGGTGGAACGCACCTTGATCGCACCCCGCTGCCGCTGGACCAAACGGTGCAATTTATTTCTGATGTCGCGTTATTTCGGTCCTACCCGGAAAAATTGCCGCGACTGCAAATAATAAAATGGATATAATGCCATCGTTCGGATGTTTGCCGCAGCAGGGGAATTCCCCTGCGCCCCGCGGTGCCTTGATCGTGTTATTTGGTACGCCTTATGCTCTTATTGAAAAAACATCTCGTGGACTTGGTCCGAGCCGGTAAAAAGCGACAGACGATCCGCTACTGGACGCGCCCCATCGTATTTCCCGGGCAGATCAGCTTTACGCCGGGGCTGGGCAAAATGAAAATTTTGCGCGTTGATGAATTGGCAGGGTATGAATCCTTAACCCTCAATGATGCCCGCGATGATGGTTTTGATACGCTTCAAGAACTGCTGGCTGAACTTAAGCGGAACTACCCGGAGGTGCCGCCCGGCAAGCGGCTCTACCGTGTGGTGTTCCAATGGCCCATGGAATCGCCCGAGGCAGCCCCTTCCTCGGCCGGTGGTCTTATCGCCGCCCCCGCAAAAATCCCCAGGCCGCCGACCTCGCTCATAAAAGCCGCCCGACGACCAAAAGCCCGCGCCGCGCTCTCAACCAACAGCCATCCCGCCGAACCCGCGACAGCGCCGACTAGTGACGGATCTATGTCCTCAACCCAACGGCAATTGCTGCGCGGCTGGGTGATCGCTCAGTTGCCTGCAAACCGATCCTCGTAAGTCACCGGAAATCCACTATCGTCATTTGTATAACCTGATATATACGTCGCGATTCCCGATAACGGGGTCAGGCTCCTACCAGCTTACCCGTCCCCAAAAAAATGTGCCTGATCAGCGCGGTGAAAAGTCATAGGTGAACCAGTCAACGTCGATAAAGCCTGCTTCCGCCTGGTCATTAAATGAGAAAATGCCGAGACGGTCTCCGCGGTAGAAACTCCAGATCAACTGATAGGGCGGCGCGAATGGCGTAAAGTCATTGCCATTGAGGCTGTATGAAAAATGGCTCACGCCTTGATAATCCCAGGTAGACCGAAGATACACCACATCACCGGTAATCACTGGCCCGGCTGTGATTTTCCTAAAGCATCACTCACATGGTCACCTTCAATGCCACTGCGTAATTAAGTGCCGGACGGTATTTGGGCAGTTCCACACGCAGGCCATGGGCGGTCTGTTTCCAGCGCAATTTTTCTTGTGTGCCAAGCAGTTCAACCTGTTGGATTTTTCCCGGATTGGTGGCCGCCGCTGTCCCCAGAGACTGAATCATAAATGCGTCCTTGGGCCAGCCCAGCGCCAGAGCATAAACTACCGTATTGGCTTTATTGCGGGTGAAGCGAATGTCATCGGCCCCCAGGTGATTGCTGCGGCCTCCGCGCATGGATCCAGCTCGCATGACATTGGGGCCTTCGCCATACACTTTCCATGGGCGCGTGGCATAAATGGCTTCACTATTTATGGCCATCCAGTCTCCGATTCTATCAAGTATTAACTGCTCTTTGCGGTCAATGGTGCCATCGGGTTTGCCGGGAATATTCAGAATAAACGTTCCATTTTTGCTCACCACATCCACCATCCAGTGCACAACGTGGTCAGGTGTCATATAGCCGCCGTATACTCCGGGATCGTTAAATAAAGCCCGCTGATAATGCCAATCGCCGATGCAGGTTTCTGATTGCCATGGATGGGACATAATTCCGCTGGTTACACCGCGTTCAATATCCGCTACCACAGCTTTCATCCAATGTCCCGGCACGCCTTTAACATTAATAACCGCTTCCATTTTTCCGCCGTGAAGTTGCAGATTGCGATTATAGAAATACGCACCGATATTCATACCGCCCCAGCCCAGAGGCAGAAGCGGGTTATCAAAATAGAGTAAATCAGGATTATGCTGATCCACCAGATCGCGTGTGCGGTCATAAAAGTTTTTCACGTAGGAAATATCCGGAAGGGCATCGGGCATGTGCTTGGGGCCGTAAAGTTGCTGCGGATCCAAGCCTTCCCACCATTGACCCTTTCCCTGGGCTTTGGTCAAATCGCCATCATACGGCACACCCGCCAGCGGGCCGGCGCGATCCGCTCCGTGGGAAGTTTGAAACCACCACCAGTTATAAGCCTGATGCACCGTTACACCGAAACGCATCCCATTGGCCCGCGCGGTTTTGGCCCAGGTGCCAATGACATCGCGATGCGGGCCGATATTTTTGGCGTTCCATGGATGATGTTTGGAATTCCACGTATCAAAGCCATCATGATGATTCGCCAGAGCCAGGAAGAGTTTAGCCCCGGCCCGTTTGTAACTGGCCATCAGCGATTCGGGTTCCCAGTTCAACAGTGTCCACTGCGGACAAAGGTCCTTATAGCCGAACACGGACGGGTGGCCATAATGTTTCATATTATATTTGTATTGCTGCGAACCCTGGATATACATTAATCGTGCGTACCAATCTCCATCTTCCGGCACGCACTGCGGACTCCAATGATTCCAGATGCCGAACTTGGCATCGCGGAACCATTCAGGACAGTCATATTGCAGAAGAGAATCCCACGTGGGCTTATAGGGGCCATGACCCGATAGATCAGCAAGCGGCGATTTCATCGGTATGCCGTACCAGGAACCACCGGGAACAGGGAGGCGCGGCGTATGCTGCATTTGCCGAATGGTATCAGGCTTCCATGTAGCGTCTGAAAGTTTTTCCGGAATAATGCGCTTACCTCGCACCGTATAAAACACCCGTTTATTTGCGGGCGTATTGCAGAATGCAGCATAATTTTCAGTGTATTTGTCAAAATCGGCGGGAATGCTGGATTTGCTGGCCCCGGCGGCTTTGGCCGCCACAGGCAAAAGTGCCGCCGAGGCCGCACCCGCGAGGAGCATACAAAAATCACGCCTTTGCATGGCTTTTTCCCCTTTTAAATCCGTTGGTCAACTGCCGCTTGAACCTGCCGGCTCAATTTTCTTGTCGACAGCATAAATGAAATCTTACATCCCATGCCAGAAAACGCAATCCCAATCCATGAGAATTAAATAATGACTACCACACTATTTCTGATGTTGACTACCTCATTGTCTGTGATAATGTATGGCAATAGGAACGAGTGCTGGGAAAATCCCAGCGGGGAACGCTTGGGCTTTAAGCTTAGGCCCAATCAAGGAAATTTTATGATCAAGCGATCGGCTCTCTGGTTGTCGGTGTTGGTGCTGATGCTTTTTGCGGAACTTGGCATCGTGCAAAACTCCCCGGCGGCGGTTTACACGCCTCCCGCTTCCGCCCGGAAAATTTACAATTTCAATCCCGGCTGGAAATTTATCCGCCAAAACATGCCCGGCGCACAAAAGCCAGACTTTAACGATGCAGCTTGGCTCAATGTCTCCACCCCCCATACCTTCAACGATGCGGATTCTTATGATCATATCATCAGCCACAGCGGCGGCGACCGCCATGCCTGGACCGGCACAGTCTGGTATCGCAAGCATTTCAAGCTGCCTCAACAAGAGGCCGGCGATCAGATTTTTCTGGAATTTGAGGGCATCCGGCAGGCCGCTGAATTCTGGGTCAATGGCCACGCCGTGGGGCTTTTCCAAAACGGCGTCACCGCTTGCGGCCTGAACGTGACTCACTTCGTTAATTTCGGAAGCGCGGATAATGTCATCGCGGTAAAAGTGGACAACCGCCTGAACTACAAACAAGCAGCCACCGGCGTGGGATATGAATGGGAATCACGGGCGTTTAATCCGGACTACGGCGGTTTACATTCGGATGTACAGCTTATTGTTACGGGGAATGTCTACCAGACTCTGCCGTTCTATGACACGCTGAAAACCACAGGAATTTATATCTACCCGTCCCATTTTTCCTTCCGTAACAAAACCTGCCTGGTGCATGTGCATTCCCAGGTACGCAATGCCACCGCCAAACGGCAAACCATCACGCTTTCAGCGGTGGTTGTGGACGCGACTGGAAAAATATGTGCCACATTCCACGGTGGCACAGCCACGCTGGGTGCCCATGGAACCGGTACCCTGGCCGCGCGGGGGCAACTTACCGGTGCCCATTTCTGGGATGTGAAAAATCCTTATCTGTATAACGTCTACTGCATTCTCACAGCAGGCGGAAAAGTTGTTGATGTACAGAAAATTACCACCGGCTTTCGTCAGGCCCAATTCAAAGGCGGTGCCGGTACGGGTGGCGTGTATCTGAACGGGAAATTTATTTATCTCACCGGCTACGCCCAGCGCGCTGTAGATGATTGGGCCGGCCTCGGCGAAGCATATCCTGATTGGATGCATGATTACAACGCGGCACTTATCCGCAGCACGCACGCTAATTACATCCGCTGGATGCACATATCGCCCCAGCCCGTGGATGTGCGGGCCTGTGATCGCTTTGGTATTATTGAAATCTGCCCCGCCGGTGATAAGGAATATGACCCCGCCTTGCGAAAGGGCTTGCCGCATAAGGTAGCGGTGGCACAATGGCAGCAGCGCGTGGCGGTGATGCGGGATTCCATTATTTTGTATCGCAACGATCCCAGCATCCTGTTCTGGGAGGCCGGCAATTCAGTACTTACGCCGGCCCACATGCGGCAAATGGTGGCATTGCGCAAAAAATGGGATCCCCA
>DAHXLH010000265.1:0-3122 GCA_027366115.1 Phycisphaerales bacterium | reverse complement strand
CGCAACGTCCTTATAACGCATAAGCATAATCAGATATGAGGGCATGTCAAGAAAAATCGGCGCATTTGCGCGGGAAGACCCGTCGGAAGGATTCAATGTTGACGTCATCAAGCGGGCCAGAATGAATCATGCGGAGCGTGTCATTGAAGGCACCGGTTTTTTCCCGAAGGAGGTCGATGTTTTCAGATACCACAGGTTTATTGGCGCAGAATTGCGATTCACAACACCTCAACGACATCCAGCCCCGGTCAACTACGGAAGCGGGTTTGGTAACATCGCGCAGACCACCACGTCACAACCAGACGCCGCCGGTGGCTCACGCACTTAAATACGCTCGCCGAACTCCTTGATGCCAGCGCGGCGGGAAGATTTGGCTTTCATACATGTTCACCGATTTTACCGCGATGATTGACACCCGGCGGCCAGCCCGGCAGACACTACCGGGCACACGGTTTCCAAGCCATCCTTTTCCATTGCCTGATGCATCTGCCTGATGCATCGAATGTGCCGATTTTTGGATTAAGAAAATTCGGGATGAATCGTCAACGGCAATCGGTTAGAATAGTGTAATGAAAAGTGATCAGCCCATTCGCGTGGACAGGTCGGTGGTGACGATCAGCACATTGCGGCAGGCGGACGCGGATGATCGCGCCTACTGGCGTTCCAAAACATCGATCGAACGTTTGGAAGCCTTGGAACTTATGCGACAGGTGGTGTATCAATATGATCCCTTTACCACCCGACTTCAAAGAATTCTTACAGGCCCTGAACCACTCGAAAGTTGAGTATCTGCTGGTTGGGGGTTATGCCGTGGCCTACCATGGCTATCCCCGTACCAAGGCGGCTGAAAACGCAAACCCGACGCGACCAAGCCGAACCGTTTTTTTCCTTCGAATCTTTAATCCACCTCACAGATTTTCAAAACCTCGCCACCGCAGTGACTGATTGCTTTGATGATGATTTTTCCCGCGGGTGGTTTATCGCGGGGCCGGCTGCGTGCGGGGGCGGAGATTGATGATTTTCTTTCGGGCATATTATTTTCCTTACGCACGTCGTTTCGGCCCGGCCAGGGTATTTTCAAAGAGGCGAGGGAATATCGCATTATTGGATTGCCACCCAGGTCGCCGGCTTGGTCCAATCGAGAGAAGAACAAGGGAAGGCAACTGCCAAACGCCGCGGGGCGATCTTGATATTCCCGCGCGGGCCACAACCGTTTCAACCAACCGCCAACACGATTCGTTGTCGCCGTCCCGGTCGCGTAACCAGCGTGCGGACGTGCATGGTTGCTTCCGATATTCCATTCGAGCCACTGTCGTTGAAGCCCGGTCGTTCGAGCAGCTTCCGCCGCATCCCGCGGCTGTCTCCATAACTGGCTACGCGGCAAGGTGCTTAACGACCTCGGCGCGCAGGCTCCATCGGACGGGGATAATTTCATAACGACGCATAGCCTCAAGTACCGACTCCGCTACGGCGGTATCCTGATCATTTATGATCGCATATACCTCGGATTTGCTGGGCCGAGACTCTTTAGTGTCTTC
The DNA here is from genome assembly GCA_027366115.1 of Phycisphaerales bacterium. Taxonomy (GTDB): domain Bacteria; phylum Planctomycetota; class Phycisphaerae; order WQYP01; family WQYP01; genus JAMDCX01. Next base: position 1,584 of record DAHXLH010000265.1, on the reverse strand, counting down.
CCATTTAAAGGCCAGCGATTCGGCCTTGGAACGCGAGGGAGCGTTGATCGTTTCAACAAATCGTTCAGACCGCGACCTTGATTTAGGGATGACGAAATCAAAATGGTGGTCAAATCCACTTTTGCCGGTGAATTTTGCCCCGGAAACATAGCGGATGTCTGAAGAATCCATCCAGGCAACTACATCCTCAAAAAATAGGCTTGTTACCATGGGCACAGCAAGGCAGAATAAATCATTAACCGCCAGCATGGCCTGCAGGAGGTCATGTTTGCGCATGGGGAACTCATGTCGGGATGCTCGCGCTACTAATTGGTTGCCCTGCTGCTGAATACCGAATCCGGCGAGCGTTTGCTTGAGCAACTGCTGACGCTTTGGACTATCAAGGCTGCAGCCGGATTGTGCCAGATCATCAATGGTATATCCATCATCCGACAGGATTATCTTCCCATCTTTTTCATGCATGTATATCTGGATATAATCGTTATGCCGATCAAGATAAGGAGTGGTAATCTCCACCCAATCATCATTCACAGCGCGCAGGGTCGTTTTCTCGCGAAGCCACGCCACATATCGGTCGATCAGGTTTTCTGCCTCTACGATCATGTATAAAGTCCTCTGTCAATCCGTGGCCGCCTGACCAACGCGCAATACTCCATGAAGTCCAAAAGCAACTGCCATGTGTCCGCTATATTAACAAATCTATCAGTTGGAAGCTGAACTGCCCATTTATCGGCAAAACCCTCCCGGTAAATGTGCAGATGGGGGCACGGTAGCTCAGATCCATCCGGGTTACGGTGGGGCGCACCGCCGAAGTCGAGGCGCAATAGAACCACGACATTCCGGGCGCGGTTTTGGTACCGGCCTTTGGTTAACACTGTTCCGGATCGCCAGATATCTAAATAAAAGTTTTCACGGCGGTCTTCCGAAACCAACGGAATTGACAAGTTGCCATCCAAGGGAAACCTGTACTGTTCGTCAGAGACCGGGACCTTTCTCATTGCGATCAGCTCGTCTGCTTCTGATTGTGAAAGATCAGTTTCGGTCATTCTTTCGCCTCATCATGACATCCTCTATTTTACTACCAGATTTGGCTGGTGCCAGTTGTGGCATCGATGGCTGTCAGATTGGCCATCCCGCTTTTCACAACCCAGGGATCCTCCACTTCCATCATTTCCCAGCGGCCTCATTTGGTCGAGGTTCTTATCGTCAATACCACCGGCAATTCCGATTTCATCGAATTCGAAACGGTGCCGAGCGTCGAACGGCGAGTTGATGGCCGGGTCTCCTACAATTACATCCGGCATGTGGGTTCCCCCATGGCCCAGCCGTGATTAACATTTGCCCCTTGCGACCTAGCGTAGATTAACCGGAGCCGCCTTCCGCCGCCAGTGGCGGACACGTGCTGGCCGCAGGAGCCTGACACAATTCCCCGCGTTGCGCAATATATCTCCCATCGCTCAATAGACTTAAAAAGAGACGCGCTTACTTCGTATGCGTCGGCGGTTTTGTCTGCAGCGCGTGGACGATCCGGCGGTCCGGAATGAACCACATGATCGCCACAAGCACGTAAAGCGAATCAGCCAG
>DAHXLH010000264.1:0-3390 GCA_027366115.1 Phycisphaerales bacterium | reverse complement strand
ATCGGCAATGGCGGCATCTACTGCCGCCAGTCCTGCTGGGGTCATGCGTTTTTCTTTTATGAGGCGGGCGATATGCTCCCGATTCCGTTTTGACCATAAGCTCTTGGTTCGGCGCGGCGTGAATTTTTGCAGCCAGAAATCGTCGTCGCATCTGGCTTTTTGTCCGTCTATCCAGCCGAAACACAGTGCTTCATCAAGCGCTTCGGCGTAGCTTACAGTTTTCCGGTCCGCGTGCTTCCTGGCGATTCGCAGCCAGATACCGGCGGATTTCGCATGATGCCTGGCGAGCCATTGGCGGAACTCTGCGGCGGTTGCAAATGTTTTGACTGGGCGCATTTCAGGCATGGCCGTCGCTGATCTCCAATAGCTTGGTAATCGTGTTGATATTCCGGGCGGTGGCTTCCTTCGCCACTTTTGGCAGCCTGAGTTTGCTGTGGCCGATGTCAACGGGGTAGTGCACATACACCTCCCGGCCGCGGACGGCCACCTTTTCCCCGCCGGGGGCGACCACTTCTTTTAGAAAATTCTCCGGAACCGGTTTGGCGAAAAAGTAGATCAATACATGATTTGGCGAGCCATTGGCGAAAGGGTTTTTCGTCCATGCCGCTTTAAGCTCGGCGGCGGTGCGTACCAGGACGGCAAGGTCCGGGCCAATGTGCGTGTGGATGACGTCATGCACGCATCGCGCAATTGTTGCTTCCGGCAGGTTTGAATCAAGCAGCACATTGCCACTGGCAATATACGTGCGGACCGATTTAAATCCGGCTGTTGTTAATAATTCACGCAACTGTGCCATCGGCACCTTGTTTTTGCCAACTGGCATCACGCCACGAGCCAGTACAATATGGGTTTTCATACATTTTCTTTCAGCGACAAATCATGCCGATAGCTGGCTTGTCTCAATGCGAATTATATGACGGGATACAAAAATGGGCACGCCGGCCCGTGGGCCGCGTGGGCGGAAGCGAACGATACCCATTCAGGAATGGAGGGGTGGAGGGGCGGGTGGTAACACGTCTGGTGGCGGTCCTTCAGTAACTGGGAGTACAATGGCGGCGTGTTGAACGGAACGGTCCCTGAGCCGCCGACCGGGAGAACAAGGAGCCACCGATGATGCCAGATGCATCCACCGCATACGGAAAAATTCTTGAACTGGCGAACGATGATAAATTCACGGCGTTCCAGAACTCGGTTACGAGTGCGGTGTACGACGAGTTGGGACAGGGGTACGCTGCGAACGAGAACGAGGTCGCTCTTGTCAAGCGTCTCGTGGAGGCGACGCAAAACCAATCGTACAACAATTCGGTCAAATTACATGCGGCGATGCTGCACGGTTCCCGCTCGTATGTCGAATTCGACTACCTTGATAAGCGCGTGACGAAGGAACTTGGCGACATGGCCGTAATCGCGGTCGTGACCACCTCTAAAAAGCGCCTTTTTCAGCGCATCTGCATCATCCAGAACAAAAAGACCCGGAAAAACGGGTGGGACATTGATCTTGAGCAGTTATTCTTGCTAAAGAATTTTCCGCCGTTTACCGGGAGCAAGGGCATTTTTAGTGGTTATCGTGATCTTGCGTTCCGGAATTCCAGTGGCAGCCTTGGTGCGTTTGGTTTGATGCACGCGCCAGGCGAGATGCTTGTTGTGGCCGCGCCATTGCTGCCGGAATTTCTTCGCGGAAAAAAAACGGTTCCACTGGCGGATATTTCCGCGGTTGGCGAGCTTTTGGGGCCGCACGGATTTCCGTTCTGGGCGATGGGGCTGCCTTTTCATCACGAGGAATGGTTTCACATGGTGGAGGAAATGTCCCGTCACTACGGCTTCCCAATTGCCGCTGCATCGGGTGCAGGCGGACACAGTGTTCTTAGCAACACACGTTTCACTCGCGACATCTACGATTTTATACGGTCGTGGACGCACTTCAGTTTGGGTGAAGTCACATGTGTGGGAAATCATGTTGTCAACAAGCCGGTCGACGGATTCGCTAATTTTCTGATGAAAAAGGCTGGCCTTGGGGGCGAAATTGAGTTTCCAAAAAATGATACGTTTGGCGACCAAGGGATCGAGGGGAGTATGGCGGTCCTTGTAGCCCACGTGGAGATTGGGACTGCCGGCGAATAGCGCGGAGGGCCGAAGAACGGCCGGGTTTATGTACCGCCCCCGCCACCCAGCCCGGGTGATATCCGCTAGGCTGGTTCTGTCCGCAAGCTGGCATCGCGGAAAGGGGTAATGGCCAACGCGTTGTCGGTGCCTTATCATGTTGTCAACGGGGAAAATCGTCGATTGGACCCAATGTTGCTGGCGGTACCGGGGTCGAATATGGAAGCGCTATGGAAAACAGTTTTGGATTGGGTGTTCCACATTCTGCCAGCATTTCTTATTCGTTGGTATTGGACCGAAGAACGATTGAGGAGCAAAATAATCCTGGACATCAGACCGCGCGGCGATGCGCTCGATTTCCGAGGAGGAGAACGCTCGGAGATTGCGGTCTATATCCGGGTCTGGAACATGGCACCGTTCCAGGTAGAGGTAGACCGCTTGGAGGTCGCAGTTTCGGGCAGCGGCCTCGGCGAGGTGTGCCAGCCGCTCCGGTACATCCAGAAAACCACGGTTCCGCCGGCGGCTTTCGCGGACATTTTCGTCCGTGGGGGGGAGGGGGTTGACCTGGAGAAACGGCTCGCCAATGCCAACGCATGGCCAACAGCCGACATCACCATTCGTGCTGAGGTTGTCAGCAGGGTTCGAACCTACTTAGCCCAAACGAGCGATGGAGGATTCGTCCGCCCAATGATAACTGGAATATCCAATGAATTACGTCAGAAATTATTCAGGTAATTGGGGACGTGAGTGAAACGTTGGTGGAGGATGGCTACCCCACGCCACGAAGCAGTAGAATATGGGTTTTCATACATTTTCTTTCAGCGACAAGATCATGCCGATAGCTGGCTTGTCTCAATGCGAATTATATGACGGGATGCAAAAATGGGCACGCCGCAGGCTGGGTGGCGGAAGGGGCCTGTGACTGGTTCTGCAAGGTTTTTGCGGGCCGGATGCATGACTTTCTAACTCCGCCGTTACCTGCGCCGAAAGCAAGTTCCATGGTCCAGCCCAGTTTGCACGCCACTGGTTGTTCATTTTATCATCGCATCCCCGCCCTGCCGAAACATTCACAATTCTTCGCGATCAGCAAAGAATTTCCAGATCGGCACACCGCGCCTTTGGCGGAGAGTTACCGCCGGAAAAGCCGGCGGCTATGTGATGTTTGGTTGCGGCGGAGCCGCGCCGGGTTGTCCGTGAAATCCCTGGTCCAAGCCCTTTTAATCATTGCCCACGGGTGATCTTGTCATTGTGTTCATGCCAATCGAATGCATGGCGCGGAGGCGGTCGAAA
>DAHXLH010000259.1:0-10639 GCA_027366115.1 Phycisphaerales bacterium | reverse complement strand
GGTAATGTGATACCATTGGCTTTGCGTGCCCCCCGCGGAAATCATATACCGCAGATTTTCCGCGGCGCTGGTAAGCAGGTATCGGTAGGAACTGTTATTCCGGCCGAAAACAACCATCGACAGCCGGCGTTGCCCGCCGCTTTTCAGCAGGATATGCAGGGTCGCGGTAACCAGCTTGTTTCCCGGAACCGCAACTTTAACGCTGAACTCCACCGGTGATCCGGCCAGCACCGTTTCCGTGCCGGGACCTATGTCCAAAATGCGCGCCAGCCCCTGGCGTGGAATAAATGTTCCGGGTTCGGCAAGCACCGCAAGGCCGCGCGTCAGTGATCCGGGAAACAGAATGAAAACAACCATCGCCAGCAGCAGAACCGCGGCGGTTTGTAACCATGGGCCGCGTTGCCGGCGCCACGGGACCACTTCATTAAGGTTTTGACTGGAAAGGCCGTGCTTTATCTCCCGCAGAACCTGCGGAATAAGAATCTGCCGTGGGTCCGCCAGCGGGCTGCCGGCCGGCACTGCCGGCAATTGCTGCATCTCGCCGGCGAGCAGCACGGCATTGATCAGGCCGTTATCCAGCGGCAAATTGTGATTCGCGGCTTCCGTTTCCACCCAGCGGGCGATCTGGCCGAATGCCGGCTTCCGCCAGATATGACCATGCAGATATTTAATGTAGCCCCAGACGATGGAGGCTGGAATAAGGGCCAGCAGCAGCCAATCAATCAAGTGCGGCAGAGGCAGTGTCCCGGCCAGAATAATGACACCGGTTGTAACGGCGAACGTTACCAGCAGAAACCGGGAAAGACCGGCCAGAATTTGCGCAAGACGAAATTTATTGCCGGCCTCTTCCAGCTTGGCGGCAATATCCTCGAATTCCGCGGGCCATTGGCCGGACGAATCCATGGTTGTCATATTCTGCACCCCGAACGCGAATAGGCTCTGGCTTTTACCAACTTCGCTCCATTTTGGCTCTGCTGATTATAACGTAATTGCGGACGGATTGTTGCCATTTATTTGGCCGCACGTTCGGGGTGGGGGGGGCCATAATATGACCGGTCCATTTTACCGTTTGCCGCTCCCGGCCGGCGGCGTTAAACTCCGGGGGAATCTTTTTCCCTGGAGTCGGCAGTTTGCAACCGGTTCGGCCCGGATAAATTGCAAGAATGTAACGAATCATCCGTTATGGGAATATCCGGTTGAAAACCGTGTTGTTGTTTCACCAGGCAAACCGATATGGCGTTCAATAATCATCGGAAATCTTCTGGCCCCGCACCGGCAAACGGGCAATCCGCCGCTGCGCACCCGGGCATTTCGCGACGCACCCTGCTGGCCGCCTCGGCCGCCGTCGTACTCCCGTCGCTGGCCGGGGCCGGGCCGTTGCCGGCGCGAAATAGCGCGGTTGGACCGCCCGGCTGGCTTGACCGCGTTGCCGGACCGGGTTCCGCGGCGGCCCGCATGACGCCGGCGGGCATGGGTTGTGTGAAGTTCTACGGCCTGCTGCACGACCGTATTACCGCCTGTATCGGCAACTTAACGATGGCCCAGAGCGTGGATCGCCTGATTGATCCTTTTATCACCAAGGCTGATTCGGGTGATCAGGAGTGGCGATGCGAATTTTGGGGCAAGTGGTTTGATGCCGCCGCCATGGCCTACGGTTACGATCCCAAACCGGAATACCGCGCCAAGCTGACGGAAGCGGTGCAAAAATTGCTCGCCACGCAATCGCCGCAGGGCTACATCGGCACCTACAATTCCCGGTCCGAACTGGGCACATGGGATATATGGGGCCGTAAATATGTACTGCTGGGCCTGCTGGATTATCATGATATTACCGGCGATAAAAAAGCTTTGGCCGCCGCGGCCCGCAGCATTGATTACCTGATGAGTCAGGTGGGACCGGGCCGGATCAACATCTGCAATACCGGGTATGCCGCCTGGAAGGGCGATCCGTCGAGTTCCATTCTCGCCATGATTGTCATGCTGTTTGAGCGGACGGGTGAGGACAAATACCTGCATTATGCCGACTATATTGTGGGCCAGTGGAGCAAACCGAGTAAATTGGCGCCGCAGGGCATGCAGCTGGTGAAAAGCGCCCTGGACGGGACGCCGCCGGACAACATCAACGCCCCGAAAGCGTACGAAATGACCTCCTGCTATGAGGGCCTTTGCGAGCTTTACCGCGTTACGGGCAAGGCCGAGTACCTGCGGGCGTGCGTTACATATGCCCATGGGGTGATTGCCGATGAAATAATGGCCCACGGCGGAGGCTCCGCTTCCGAGTTGTGGGCGGGTTGCGGGCACGGTCAGGCATCCGTCATTCGTTTTTCGTCTGAAACGTGCGTTACGGAAACATGGATGCGCTATTGCCTGCACCTGCTGCAACTCACCGGCGATCCGCTTTATGCCGAACAGTTGGAACAGTCTTTGCACAATGCCCTGCTTGCGGCACTGCTGCCGAACGGGAACTGGTTTTCGTACTTTTCGGCCCTCAGCGGCCAGCGGGTGCCGAGTTATCAGCAATGCACCGTGCCGAATTGGGCGGACGCATCGTTTGCGGCCCGCCAGCAGTCGCAGCAATACAATGTCCCCGCAAATGTCGTCTGCAGTTGCTGTGTGTGCAACGGCCAGCGCGGGCTTATGATGACCCCGTATTGGGCCGTCATGACCACTGCCGACGGAATTGCGGTGAATCTGTATAACGCCGGCGAGGCTAACCTGCCGCTCCCTTCGGGAAGGCACGCCGCGCTGAGCCAGCGCACCGGCTATCCCCTGGACGGCCGGATTGATCTGACCATTGGGCTGCAACAGGCCGAACATTTTACGCTCCGGCTGCGCATTCCATCCTGGAGCCGCAAGGTGTCGCTGAAAGTTAACGGCATGCCGGTGCGGGCGCCGCTGCCGCCGGGACAATACGCGCGGATCCATCGTCGGTGGAAAAATGGCGACCGCGTGACGCTGAATTTGGACATGCGGGGTCGGATCATGCGGGACCCGGCCGGTTCGCCGGCGGTTGCACTGTTTCGCGGTCCGCTGCTGCTGGCGATGGATAGCCGGCTGGCTGCGGAAAAGGCCGCCACCGCCCTGCGGATTGAAGCCGGCGGTGATGGGTATTTCGAGGTGGAAGTTCAACCGCGGATCGCCGCGGCGCACGGCGTAAACCTGGCTTGCACCGTGCCGATGCGTGCGGCCGATGGCTCGCGCCACAAGCTGATATTGTGCGATTACGCCTCGGCCGGCAATGGCTGGCGCACGCAGTCGCTTTTTCGATCCTGGTTGCCGCAACCGCTGAATATGGCCGCAATCTGGTCCGGGATTACTCCCTGGCAATGGCTGACCTATCCGAATTTTCGCACCCAGGCGCCGGTGCGGTTCATCACACAATGGCACTATGCCGGCCCATACATGCGGGCCGGAAAATCTTACGCCGAACTTTTTGACATCCCGTTTGGTCCTGAAAAAGCCGGCGCTCACGTGCGTTGGCGTCAGGTTAAAGTTCCGGCGGGAACCGATTCATTGAATCCTTTTGTGGTTGACTTGAAACGATTGCTTGGCGGAAATAATCGCGTCGCGTACCTGCGCGCCGCCGTCATGGCGCGCGGCTCTCAGGATGCGATACTGGCCTTAGGCACCGATGACGGTGTCAAAGCATGGCTGAATGGAAAACCGGTCTGGCAAAACAACGCCACGCGCGGGCTTGTGCCGGATCAGGAAACGGTAAAAGTGCGGCTGCGGAATGGCCGCAATGTGCTGCTGCTGAAAGTCACGCAGGATATCAATGCCTGGGGAGCCTGCGCCCGCTTCCTTCCGCTGCCGGAAGATGGCGAAGTTATCGGCTACCGCGCGACGATGGCTTAACGGGTGGACGAACCAAGCGATTGCGGCGAATAATTGGGGCGATTACCGGCGGTGATTGCGTTCCGCATTTAATTGTTTCCGGCCTTCGGGTTAAAACCAAAGCCGCAGGGAATTACAGTTCGGAGACATGGTTATACGGGGATCGGGGGATTTTACAGGGTTGCCGCGGGCGACCGCCAAAGATAGTATGATGAGCAGTCAATAAATGAATGAGGTTCTGGCTTTCTTGGCGTTACCGCGGGATTCGGATGGGGACCTAAATGATTGGAGGCGACTACCGCCATGGAGAATGACGGTTCCTGCACTTGTCGAGCGGCGGCGGTTTTATGCGCGGCGCTATTTTACGCTGCTTTCCGGATGCCTGGCCTCCGTTGCCCATGGGGCGCAGGACGGTTATGAAAAGGCGTCGGGCTTGTCGCTTAAGCAAATACTGCATCTCTGGTCGGCAGCCTGGGGAGCGACTTGGACTCCGGCGGGAGAAAATAATCTCTCGTTTTACGCGAACGTAACGGACAATAGTTCATCAAGAACGATTAACGGCATGCCCCCCGGGAAAGGTATCACCCTTGGCGGGATCTGGAAATTTTAAGAGGATTGAAAATATGCGATCGGGCGTTGCCGCAAATACATCGGCGATATTTCTTTTTTGCGTTCTCTTCGCAGCCCTCACTGCGAATGGCATCTCGGCGGGTACGGTTTCGGCCCGGGGCACGGCCGGACCTGTTCCGGTGCCATTGGACGTCCTGTTGCAGTTCTGGAAACGAGGGGGCGAATATTATCTTTATCCCGGGAACCTGCATCCAAAATCATTTGACGCCGCCCTCTGGGCCAAATTCCGCTCAATGCGCACTGCGCTACAGGCTGTCAGGCGAAGGAAGCGATTCTGTATGGTGCAGTTGCTGGGCCCTGGGATGATCAATTATACTCCGTTTGGCGTGTAACGGTACATAACCATGGGTTGCATTATAAACAATCCTTGGGAGAATATCTAGCTGAATGGGTTCTCATGGAAGCGGACCCACAGTTAAGCTCGCCAATCCGGAGCGCGTGGATGCGACACTTTGATTTTCCCGACGACGTATTAGAGGAGATACAACGCGACCGGTTTAAGCATCCGACGCGTTTGGTACAGGAGCGTATGGAAATCCTGTGGCTCAAGGCCCATGGGATCAGCCATGCCCAAATCGCCGAATTGTCGTGTGCGGCGCGCAGCACGGTACAGCGAACGCTGGATTTATATATCCACGGCGGACTGGAGGCGGTGCGGCGTGTTCCCCGCCGGGTTCCCGCCAGTGCCTTGGTGGCCCATCGCGCAGCATTGGCCGCCGAATTTGAGGCCCGGCCACCACCGAACACGGTGCGGCCATCGGTAAAAAAATGCCGGCGGTTGCCGCGCTGGACTCCATCAGCCAACGCCTGGTCAGCCGGATACAAACGGCATGTCGTGCCATGCAGGCCAATATCAACACGATCAATCGGTCTGCCAATAGCAAGATAACCCGCATCATTAATCGCCATCGCATGATGGTCCGTCTCGGCGTCACGCCGGTGCAGGCCGACCAACTGCACAACATCATCCAGACATGCCGGGACATCCAGGCGCTGGCCCGCCAGTTCACCCGAATGTTCCCCGATTTCCCCAAAGAGTGCGACCTGTTAAAGCAATTAAATGGCTCCGCGTTACAAATTCGGCGCACCGCCCAAAGCAATCTGCCCGGATGAGTCCGTGAGGCTTCCTGTATAAAACATGACCTTGAGCTTTATGGAAGTGCCACTCGTGCTGTTCCTAAGTAGGAACGAAGAATGATTACAACCCAATCAAGTGTCGTAAATCACTCAATTAGCATCGGTTAAGTGCCGTCCGGGCGGTTGCATCCATTTTGCGTTCCTACTTAGTTTATACAAGCTACTTTCTCCGCGTGCGCACGATGCGCAACGCGATATCTTCGGAGTATGCCGGCGACTTAAGCGTTCGGCTGACCGCCACTTGCGAGAATGACTCCTGCTTCACCACCTTGCCGGTGCGCGTGTTGATCCATTGGGCTTGGTATTCGCCGGCGGGTATCTTGATCGTGAGATCGGCTTGTGTTCCGCCGCAAATGTAGATGGCGTATGCTTGGCCGCGTTCGGCAAGTGCCTCCACCGTGGTCGTTTTCACCACGTTTCCGTCCAGAGGCTCCGTGATCGTGCCGCCCTCGATGACGCCGTTGTCGGGTTTCATCCGAATCAGATCAAAGCCATCGAGGAACTCCTTGAGTATCTGAAGTTGCCGTCGGATTTCCGGTCCGCCGCCACCCGGCGACGTGGTAAGCACAGCGGTACCGTTCGGATGCTTGACCGTATACGAATAGTCGAGGTTATCGAAGACGGCACCGCCGGCGAGCATAAACTTCCATGCCTGCATTCGATAAGTATGGTTGGCTTTGCCACTGAAACCTGTTTCATCATCTGCAATTGGACAATTGAACCTGTAGTTGAGCTTAACGGCCTCGGGTGTGGCATAATGAAAATTAAAGATTGATACAAATGAATTCGGGTGGGTGATTTTGGCTGAAACGTTTGCCATATTCTGTGCGATCAGATGCACCGTACTGCGCCCGCGATCAGCTTGGGCTATAACTGCAGCGATTTTGGCGCTCCACGCCGCGCTAACACCACCGTAATAGGGTTCATTGCATATCTCATAATATACATTGTTGGAGCCGCGTAATTCCGTCACAATTTTTTTTACCAGGGCCTCCTGAACCGCCAGCAATCTCTTGTGCTTTAAGGTATAAACGTAAAATCGCCCTACCCGACCAATACCCTGAATATTGTTATGTGCATTCATCGGGTTAACGGCCCAGAGCGGATGGGTGTAAATGGCACTGAAAAGTGTCAGTTCAACGACAATTCCACGTTTATCAGCCTCGGATACGAAATTTTTAAGACGCTTAAAATACGCCGAATTGAACGAATTGAGGTTGAACTTGTTGCCGCCGTCACCAGCGCCGGGGATATTACTTCTTGCCCATGGACACACAAAATCACCGGGGTTTGTTGGGGCAAGTGTATTACCTGCGATTCCAAACGTTCCCGGAATTTCACGATAGGTTCCAGTAAAGGTGCGAGTTAAGTTAAAGCCACAAGCTTGAAGCGTATTTAAATATACGGTGTAGTTAAATTTGCGATTGATTACCGCACCGTAATGCTCACCGGAGGTGATCAGAATGGTCGGCTTCCCGTGGAACAGAAAGTAATGCGGGTTCGCAGGGTCTAGTTCAATGGGAGTTGCACTGATAATTACCTGCGGTAAAAATAGCAAAGTGGCAACCAGCAGGAGAGTAAAATTGCGAATAGCAACTACCATTACCCGGTAAGGCAAAATGCCCATGCTACATTTATCAATAGGATACCGGATTGAATAAGTTTTTTTCAGTACGGAAGTTGAATCGCGCCATGTCATGTGATGAATCCTTTTTTTAGATTGTGTAATCGTTGAGGGCGGTGCGGAAAACGGAGACGCACCGGACAATTCGGCTGATCTGAGCCGACATCGGAAATCTAGCACACTTCAATGGCGCAACATAATATCAAATTTGGTCAAGTTATTATCATTGTTAGTCAAACTAATGGGGCGTTATCGGGCCTCGAAGGTGCCGGGATTTCGTCTCCCATGCCTTAAGCTTTCATATTGCGGCATGTCGCGACATGCACGGAAAACGTTCGGTTTGTGTGTGACCGGAAAATCGCAATCCAGGCATCGCTGCACAATCGACCGCCGACACCTTGAATGCACGAAAGTTACGCGTCGATCACATTGGGCGTACCAATCTTGAGCATGATCGCGCTGTGCACAGGAATTGTGGCGCTAAATGAGGCTTTAACGCCCAAGTTTTTGCGTTGCCACAAATCCCGTATGGGCTGTTTACCACGCATGGATTTTTCTCCACGCCGCAAAACCGGGTCAACCATGGCCCAGTTTGGTATGGAAGCTATTCCGGGCACAAGACCAATATTAAATATCGCCACTGCCACCGTGCCGTCCCATAAGGGGCGTGCCCAGACTTCCACTGATCCCTGCCGGTCTACACGCTGCGCCTGCACGCCAAGTTCATCCTGATCCACCGCCAACACTTCTGTGTTGGTCATCAGGTCGGTGGTGAATTTATTAAGCTTTTCCAGGTCACAACCCAAAAGCAGCGGTGCCGCGAGCATGCACCAGAGCGTTATATGCGTAAGCTGTTCATGGGGGGTAAGCTTGGTCCAGTGCAGGGGGCCGTCTTCAAAATATCCCCAGCCCACAACCAGCATGTCCGGATCATTCCAATACCCGGGCCCGGCAAAAGGAAATAACATGCCGTCGCTGCCAAAGCCGTTGCTGATCATGGCTCCCCATGAGTCGTTGATATCTCCGCTGATTCGATAACTGTTACCCCATACCGGAGATTTGCCCGCCCAGGTCCAGACGTGTCCCATACCATACTGGCACAGGCTGAAGAATATATCGCGTCCGGATTTTCGCAGCGCTTCGCCCATGATGTGATAGGGCTTGATGAATTGTTCTAAATCCGGATGTTTTGGGGCTTCCTGGCTGTAGCTGCACCAGTCATATTTGAGATAATCCACACCCCAGCGGGCGTAGGTTTTGGCATCCTGCATTTCATGGCCGAAGCTGCCGGTATGGCCGCCGCAGGTGGTGGGGCCGGGCGAGGAATACACGCCGAAGCGCAGACCGTGGCTGTGAACATAATCTGAGATGGCCTTCATATCACCAAATTTTTCGGTGGTTTTTATTTCGCCATCGGCGGTGCGGCCATTTTGCCAGCCGTCATCTATATTGATGTACATAAATCCTTTAGCCGCCAGACCACTATTTACCATGGCGTCGGCGGCGGCGCGGGTGCGTTTGGCGTCATTGTTCATGCCGTAGGCATTCCAGGAATTCCAGCCCATTTGCGGGGTCAGGGCCAGTTTATGTTCGCCGGCCACGAGCCGCAGCGTGCGGTGCGCTGTACCCAAACTGTTTTTTGCCGTCAGCCTGACCTTGTATTCCCCTGCCTTGTTGATTTTACCGGTGATAATTCCCTTATGATCCATCGTCAATCCCTCCGGGAGGCCGACGGCACTAAGGCTGACGGGGGCTTTGCCGGTGAAGGGAACACGGAAGAGAAAATCATGTCCGGGCGTGGCACCAAATACGCGGGGGCCGTGAAACTCCGGTGTTTCCGGATCACCGCTGGCAATAACGGGATAATCATTAGCGCCCGGATAGGGCGGCAGAGCTACGGGCCGGGCGGTGGCACCGGCGGCCAGAGTAATTACCGGATTAAGCCAGTCGGCATGATCAAAGTTTATGCCGGCAACCCCTGGCAACACCAGCAGTGTAAGCTCTTTGGCTCCCCGCAGATTGGCGTGGATTTCGCGCGCGGGGTCTCCCAGCCGCATGACTGGCGTGCGAGCTTTGGTTTTGCCATCCACCAAAACTTCAAAAATCACGGCACCTTGTTTCGTGGCTTCATCATCCAAGCCCACCTTGGCTGTGAAATTAGCCGCCGCTTTTTTCAAGTTGATACGAAAAACGCTTTCGGCATGAGTCCCGATGCCGTGGCGGTAGGTTTTGCTGGCAACAGTTAATGCATTTCCGCCGACGCTTTTATTTTTGGTTGGATTCCCCCAACCCTGCTGCATCATGCTGATATTCAAATCTTCAACGCGGATAATCTTTCCGGCCTGTGCGGCTCGGACATCTGAGCTGGTTAACGCCGCACCTGCCGCCATCACTGCCGTGGAGGCTGCTAATTTTACGACATCGCGCCGTTGAAACCGCCGAACAGAATTTTGACCCATTGTATTTCTCCGTTATGCAAATATCTGGATAAAATCACCAAGGCTTCAAAATCGAAGCCTTGCATAAAGGGTATCCTCTCGGCCCGGATGCTGCCATCTATTCGCGCCCACGCGGCACGACGCGGTTAGCAACGGTGTAAGGCGGAAAAGCCACGGTAGCCAACCCGTCCAAGTAATCGGCCTGAAAATCCATAAAATCGTTTGATTGCAAGAAATGACACGTTTCGTCCTTGAAATTCGTAAACCAATGTTCTTCCAGCACTTACGACTTTTACCGGCCATTACTCGGACAAACCCCTGCGCCCACGGCGAAAGGCGTGGGATCAAGAGCCTCGTCCAATCGTGACCGCCATACCGCCGCGCGTAGCCTCTTCTTCCGGTTACATACTGCGGCCATGAGCCTGCTCAACGCACTTCGTGATCACCCCAGCCTGCCGGAGGTCTTACACAAGGGGCTGTCACGGGGCGCTTCAAAACCAGCCACCAAAGGGCGCAATTCAGGGGTTCAAAACCAGCCACTGGTTTTCTATCTTATAACGTCCAATAACCTTTCTTGTCAATGCCTGTGTTGAGTTCATATTCGCATGATGTTCGGTAGTGTCAGACCTGCCAATGGAGGCCTTCAACCGTGCGTTGTGCGGGGCCGTTGCCACGCCTGGGTTCTCATCGGCAGCACGGTCGCCTTCCCATGAGGGAAGAGAGTTGCAAGTCGCCCCGCCGGCGATTGAGGCGAGCAAAATTGGCAGCTTCCTTATTTTCCAATACCGTACCATCATGGTGTTTCCTCCGATACCTGGTTCGCCTGGAGTGGTTTTTCCATTCCCTGTGGCTGCATCCGGCCCGGGTTCGCGTTGGCTTCCCGTGAGGTAGGCGGGTGGGCCGTTTCCTGCGGTGATGAGTCATCCTTGCTGTTCCCCGACGTGCAGGGGCCGGGGCCTGAGGGAGCCTGCCATAC
>DAHXLH010000254.1:0-9472 GCA_027366115.1 Phycisphaerales bacterium | reverse complement strand
TATTCACTGGCTCTGTGATGCGGTGAGCAAAAACGGCACCTTCATACTCAATATTCCCGGCAAGCCCGATGGCACCATCGATCGTAAGGAAAAGCTCATTCTTGAGAAGATCGGCGAATGGTTCGCGGTAAATGGCGAAGCCATTTATGCCACCCGCCCATGGAAAATATTTGGTGAAGGGGCCACGCAAGCCGCCAAGGGCCGGGGCAACGGCTACAACACGATTAAGAATCTGGGTCCCAATGATATCCGCTTCACACGCAATAAAGCCAATACCGTTGTCTACGCGATATTCCTGGGCTGGCCGGCAGGTGCTTTTAATGTGTCGGCCTTTGGCACTTTGGCGAAAACCAATCCGGGCAAGATTGCCCATGTGAAGATGCTGGGACTGGATGAACCGCTGACATGGAAGCAATCGGCTACGAGTCTGAGCGTTCAGCCACCTAAATCAAGGCCGAAATGTCCGCATTACGCAGTCGCGTTAAAGGTGATGCTATGAACAAGTTTGAATCGGTACGGACGCAATCTCACGCACTAACGTGTAAACCACGGTGGTTTTGCAATACGGTAGTAGCTGGTATTGCTGCGGTCGCCATCGCTGCGGCCAACCAGTCGGCAATGGGCGTTGGCGCAGGGATTTACCGTCCGTCATTTCCCGCCAGTAGCCACCGAGCATATATTCTTACCCCCAAGTCCGGTCCGGCGGCCCACATTAACAGCCCAGGTGTATTTGGCGTGCGTCCAGGGCATCCGGTGCTGTTTACCGTTGAAGCCAGCGGAGAACGCCCCATGCAATTCTCCGCCACCGACCTGCCTGCGGGGCTTAAACTCAATGCGCGCACGGGTATGATAACCGGGATTGTACATGAGCGCGGAATCTTTCGTGTAACGCTGCACGCGAGAAATAGTGATGGCACGGCCAGTCAGCGCTTTAAGATCGTCGTGGGCCATTCCATCGCCCTGACGCCCCCGATGGGGTGGAACCCTTATAACGCCTTCAGTAACAACTTCAACCAGAAACTTATCATGCGGCAAAGCCGCGATCTGGTGCGGGAGGGCCTTAACAATTATGGATGGAATTACATCTGTATTGATGATGGCTGGCAGGGAAAACGCACCGGCCCCGGTCACGCCATGGAACCCAATAAGCGTTTTGAACATCTGGCGCGGATGATTAAACGCATACACGCCATGGGGTTAAAATTTGGTCTTTATTCCACGCCGTGGGTTACTTCCTACGCCCAATATCCCGGCGGCAGCGCGGATAATCCACAAGGCTTATGGCATAAACCCAAGCGTCCGGAACACGGCTACACCAACGGAAGGTATTTTCCGTGGATAGTTGGAAAATATTCGTTCGACAACGCTGATGCCCGGCAATGGGCCGCGTGGGGTGTGGATTATCTGAAGTACGACTGGTACCCGAATCGCTACGCTCAAATTTACCCCATGTACAAGGCCCTGCGGCACAGCGGACGGGACATCGTTTTGAGCTTGTCCAATAATGCGCCGTACAAGGGTGCCGCAAAATGGACGCCTTATGCCAATCTCTGGCGAACCACTGGCGACGTGCGCGACAACTGGAAAAGTCTGGAGGCGCGTTGGCTTACGCAACCCAAATGGGCACCCCTGGCAGGCCCCGGACACTGGAATGACCCCGACATGATGACCATCGGCTGGGTTGGGTGGGGCCGACTGCGCCCCACCTTCCTAACCCCAAACGAACAGTATACGGAAGTCAGTGCTTATTGCCTCATGGCGGCACCGCTGATTCTGGGTTGCGATTTAAACCACATGGACGCATTCACACGCAGCCTCATTACCAATGAGGAGGTTCTTTCTGTGGATCAGGACGCGCTGGGGGTTGAGGGCGTCCCGGTTAACCCACGCGGCACCAAAGCGGATCGGCAGATATGGGTCAAAGCTTTAGCGTCCGGATCGCGGGCGGTTGGCTTATTTAACCTTGGCTCGCACACGACCGTGGTCAGTGCCTCCTGGCAGGAATTAAAACTCCATGGACCGCAAGAAATCCGTGATTTGTGGAGGCAGAAAACCATTGGTGTATTCAATGGCAAATTCGCGGCCCAAGTCCCCGGCCATGGCGTGGTTCTCGTCCGAATAACCGCGGTACAGCCCTCGATTGCGCACGGTATCCGCAGGGTGAAGACTTCAGCGCGTGAATGAAAAAAAGCTGCCGATTGACAACCGCTGCCACAGGTCGCTCAGGGCACGTTACCGGGTGCTTTACGTGAGAAATATCCTTTCATTGATGGCACATATACACCACAGCCGCCGACCGGACCGCCAGTGTCCGCGGCAGTCGCGCGGGTCGGCCATGAAAATGCGACCCACGAATCGCCTTGCAAGATATCGTGTCGGGTTTGCAACAAACGTTTCTTTATGATTTACAGTTAACTCAGATGTTGCTAGTCGGTTCCGTCACTGCGAAGGCGTCAATATTGAGGCCGCGTGAGCTTCAGGACAAGAGATGCCTTTCAGGTGACAAGTATTAAGGAGTTATCCATGGCTAATCTTGCCTGCGGTTACCGTCGGGGGCCGTGCGTCCCGACGCCAAATGCCGGCGTTGCCACGCGCCGCCGCGCATTTACACTCATTGAGCTGCTGGTGGTCATATCTATCATCGCCGCGTTAATTGCCCTGTTGTTGCCGGCACTGGCTAAGGCCAAGGATATTGCCAACACCATCGCGTGCGCGGCGAACGCCGGTCCATTGATCAGGCGGCCATGGAGTACAGCCAAACCTATAAAGATGAACCCCTGCCTGCGGAGGTCTTTGCGCCCGGCGCGAATCAGAAGGGGGTTATGTGGGTCGGACTTTTGATTGAAGATGGCGAGATTCCTATACCGAAAATCAATGGCAACGGGAGCTACGCCCAAAACCAGAATGTCTCGGTTGTGGGACTGCCGACAATATTTCTTGATCCGGGCTTCCTGTACTCCAATGCCAGCACCGGCGTGGACGCCATTAGCTCCTACGATTACATCCAGACCGCCACATCCAACGGCAAGTGGTTGGCCATACCGTACATATCATCTTATTGTATCAATGGTCAGCCCGAGTGGTTTGCCAATCACGGGGCAGATGGAAATCCCAACGCCATGGGTTCTGGAGTTGAATCCAATGGGTGGGATACCTACCGATACGTCACTTACACGGAATTCTCACCAAACTGGGGCATGGGTACTTCGGCGAATCCCCCGCCACGGATCAGTTCGTTCCGGAATCCAGCCAATGACGCCTATTTCTGGGACGGCTCGGGATGGTTCAGCCTGGGGTACCAAAATCAGTATCTGCCGACCGGCCTCGCCGGGCGGCATGAGCGGAACAATCCAAGCAGCCCGCTGGATATGACCGACGGCTATACCAACATCGCATTTCTGGATGGACATGTCGCGCTCTATGCACGATCCAAGCTTCCGCAGTCCCAGGTTACGGCCCCAGGCGCGTTGTCACAGGACGGGGCCATGCAGGGAATTCCCAAGCAGATGATCGCACCACCGTGGTTTAACATGAATTATGACATTATGGCCGGAAATTGACGAGTGGTCAGGAGGTTGAACAGATGGCAACCGCCCCATGGAAGCAGCGATAAGCACCGAGGTCCACTTCTCCAAGGCCGATATTCGCACCTTATCACCCAACGGATTTTATCCGCCGGGTTATTTTCTTGATTCCGTCCTTTAGCCTGTAACCAGGCTACGCCTGTCGGGATATAGGTTATCCGGGAGACACATCGGCGCAATGTGGACCGCGACTCGACGCGTTCAAACATCTGGGACAACCACCCTCCGCTTGATTTCGCAACCAAGTATCATCAGTCGGTAGCGGCAGACGAGAAACGATAAACTCCCGACCGTGCCTTGATCAACCTTGCCTGGATCTGCATGAGCGCTCAGGCATTTCGATTTATATTTTCGCCGCGTTCGTTGAAACGATCACGCAGGCGATTAAATGATATCCCTTTTTGTTATGCCACCATCAAAGAATTGCAAGAAATCGCTGCCATATTGCAAACAGTAATGAGCGGCATGCGTTAGGCTTGAGATGTTGAGCTCCTGCCGTGATCGGTGGAACAATGGTTCTCGTGGCGCATGTACACGGGGGAGATTTTGCTGGCGCGGCGTTTTCAGGAGAGTTGCATGGGCACTACTTTCAATGGATATTTAAAGGAAACATCCAAGGCATGGGCAGGGCGGGGTTCGGCTCGGGCAAAGCTGCTAATTCTGGCGACGGGAACGGCCTTGGGTTTGGCATTTCCCGCTTTTACGCGAGCTGCCGCAGTGACATTATCCGGGAATCTCAACAGTACGATTAACGCGGATACAATGGGGCTTGGCGTGCAGTGGGATCCTTATGACTATCAGCCGTCAGCATCCGACTGGAACACCATCATTCAGCGGCTTAATTACATGGATCCCAGCTTCATTCGTGACATGAACGACAGCGGCAGTTCAACGGACACGCGCATTCTGGCCTGGGCCCAACAGCACAACAGCAAGGTTATCCTTGGCACCTGGACGCCCAGCCCGCTCAATGGGACATCGTCTCCCTCAACGATCTCAATTACATCCTGGGCGAGCAGTACGGCCCAATATGTGGCGGGTCTTAACCATCAGTACGGCAATGTCATACACTATTACAACTTTATCAATGAACCGCAGCACATTCCCATTGCCACATGGTCGAATATGGCCAACGCACTGCAGACGGCGTTCGCGAATGCCGGTTTAGGCAATTCCGTGCAGGTGATCGGTCCGGACACATACGGCGATCCCGGGTCAGGCACCGCTTCGAGTTCCACATGGCCATTGCTTCAGGCGGTTGCCCAGAATCAGGCCGCCGGCTCAACCGCCCCCGGCATGGTTGACATCCACTGGTATCCTGGAAGCAACAGTGAAGTGACCAACGGCAACATTCAGCCGGCGCTTGTGAAGGAAAAGCAGATGGTCACCTCCGCCGACCCTGCCGCGGCCAATAACCCATTTGTTGTCAGCGAAGCGGGGCTGAATCAAGGCGTGAACCAATATGACCAGCAACCCGCAGTCACAACATTCAATTACGGTGTTATGATGGCTGATTATGCGGTGCAGGTATTCAACGCGGGATGGAATGGAATTTCCGCATGGGATATTGACGATGCCATGCACGTGGATAATGGACAACCGGCTACCAATCCACCGGGGCCCAATACCCTCAAAGTGTGGGGTTTCTGGAACTCGCAGGGCGCGGCCATGAGAAATCCCTCGGCATTTGACATTCGTCCATGGTTTTACACGTGGTCTCTGATGTCGCGCTTATTCCCCAGCGGTACCGCGATTGCCGGAAGTTCCGTACCGACGAACTTGCGTAATTTTCGTATGCTCACCGGCACACGCATAGTCAATGGAAAATCCGTCATCAGCATAGAACTCGTCAATGACGGTTCCAGCGCCGAAAACATTCTGATTAAAATTCCCACCGTGACCACGCCCGTCAACTTGACCCAATACTCTTATTTTCAGAATTACATGCCGGTGGATGCCAACGGTTTTGCAGTACCATCGGAGGTATTCAATCAGGTGAATCTCAGTAATGGACTGCAGATCAACATGCCGGCCGATGGGGTAATGTTTCTCACCGATGCCCCAGTGCCCGAACCCGGGTCGTTGAGTCTGCTTCTGCTTGCCGGTTCGGCCATAATGGCAAGGCGATTGCGATATCGGTCGATGGCCGGTCAGCTATAAGCCCAAGTCTTGCGCGATGGATCGGTTAACCCCGGGAGAAATGCTTGAGTTGGGCACCATTGCCGGAACAACTTAATGCCACACGCCCGGGTCCCGGTGCGCAGTCAATTCCGCAACCCCGGCCGCAACGGCAAGGGTTTGCTGCGCAACAATGCGTGTTGCCACTGCTGGGAAAATTTTGCAAACGGTTGCCACACTTCAGGATTACGCTGGCGCCCTGGGTGCTCGGCATGCGGCAAAATGACCATTTCGACGGGAGATTTAATTTCATTAAGTGCGGCCAACACGTCCGGAGGCGGGCAGGTTTCATCAATAAGTCCGACACTGGCCAGGACCGGACAACGGATGCGGGTGACAAAATTTGCCACATCATAATAGCGACTGGTTTGGCGCACCTGCCGAGGGTTTTTGCCTTGCACCTGGTTAAACCAGTAAGGCCAGCTTGGTTTGCACCCATCGAGCGGAGCTAACATATTACAGCCCGCCGGAGCCTGAACGATTGCGGCAGAGATACCGGCAGGATGCAATCCGGCGAGCATAAGCGTCTGAAGTCCGCCCTGGCTTGAGCCGATAACCAGAAGGGTCTTGCCATTCCAGTATTTACTATGATGCAGATACTGCAAAGCCCGGTAGCAGGATAGATACATGCGTAAAAAGTAGCTTGTGTCCGGATGGGTATTTCCAATTGCGGGATAATCGTTAAGCGGGCCAGCGCTGATCTTTTCATAAAAGCCCGCCGGCCTGGCAATGGGCAGATCATGGGCTGAAATATTAAGCGCCAGCCAACCGGATTTCGCATAGTGGGTAACCCAACTCTTATCAAGCGGATAAACTCCCGCCCACTGCAGGATAAGTACCGCCGGGAATGTCTTACCTTTTGCAGGCCGCGCCAACTGACCGCGGATCAGCGACCCCTTGATGTTATTCATGTGAATATGCCAATATTTCACCCCCGGAACATCGGAACTTTCGCCTTTCAATTGGATGTTGACGGGAATTCTTTCGAGTCGGGCAATTTGTTTTTTCCAGAATGGCCAGAATTTTTTTGGACACTCCGCCGCTGGACGGATTTTTCGCGGATCAGCCACGGCACCGGCCAGTTCACGAAACGCGTGGTGCCTTCCGCCGCCAGTAACCACCAGAAGCAGCGAGCCAGGTGCCGTAAAAGTGGCCCCTACCGCGCTCACGTCATGATGAAACACCAGCGGCCCGTGACTGACCACCGTCCAATCATTACGCAAAACCTTGAACGCCGCCCGCGGCGGCGCTCCATGCCCGTGGAACACTATCTTCCAATCGACACTCTGACCGGTACGATAGACGCCACCAGGCACATTAGAAGAGATGGTGAATGCAGCACCATGGGACATATTGGTGCAGCATGCCATGAGCACTGCCGCACCGAGAACCATAATGCATCTGCGCCAAAAAGCCCGATTGGAACAAGATTCCGTCATAACACGTCCTTTCTTTTGCTTCCCGGTTTGACCCACTGCCCACTGGCGCAGACGTCAAACTCCATTTCATATATTCCCGATGCATCCGTTACCGCCGGGGCCGGGAATCAGCATCGCCATTACAACCTGTGAGGCCGATCAATTCCAACTGAATTCTCAGCAACCCCAACATGCAAGTTGCCGGATCGCCGGCAAGTCAGCAACGCCGCCGATGCTGGCTGAAGGATTATCGTAAAGATGTGGTTGTGAGACGTAAGCAACTTGCTGGTGGGATAGCCCACCGGCCGACCGTCCGTGGTGTCATCAAATGTCACCCCCCCAAATCGCAAATGGTTTTCTGAAGAAATACCGGGCGCGGAAAAAACCTGCAGCTTACCGTTCCGGCTGGCCAGCAACCGCAAGTGGACCGCAACCGCTCTACGAACATGCTTGTTAATAAGTACCACCCGAACGGTGCGATGGTCATCCTGCGCCGCCCAGATGTTGACCAAGTCATCCGCCACGCCGTGCTGAAAAACAGAAATCAGGTGACCCTCTTTCTGCATTGCTTGAGCAAAAATCCAGAGCGCATAGTACAGGGGAGCCACGGCCACACGCCGGTGGTGGAATGAGAAGGGCGCGTAACAGCCGGCCATGTGGAAATTGATGCCGGCAGCACCGGCACTGGCAGTTTCAAAGAGCGTATCGAGCCCCCAGAGTGCGGAAGCCATGGTATTGCTGACACCGGCCTTGCCACCGCCGTTGCAGGAGTTCGCCTCGCCCCATCGCACCGGAATACGGTAGGGTCTGGCAAGCTTGATAACAGGTTGCAATAAGGTGGAAAACAGAGTGGAACTGGAAGGCTGCAAAAGATGGCGAATACTGGGATACATCGCCGAGGCTTTGTCCTTGCTCTTGATTTCCAACGGGTAGTAATGATAGGTTGCAACGGCCAGATTCTGGTGTTCAAGAGAGATAAATCGGCTGGCATCGACGCTCTTTAGCCAACCGCAGCACATCGCGGGGCCTGCCAGCGGAATATTCCATCCGTCTGTTGCATGTATGGCGGAAACATATCGGTTAAAATTCCGGATATAATCAGCAAAAGACCAGTTTCCGGGCCGATAATGATCCCAACTTGCATAGCCATCCGGCTCGTTGCCGATCTCAAAGGCCATGATAGAACCCTTTGGAAAGCCATTCTCAGCAGCGCGCACCCATTGGGCGGCCAATGCAGGTCGATTGCAAGCCAGATTTAACCCCAAAATCAGCGGGCAATGAGTTCTTTGCTGTACCGCGCCGAGATCATGGATAAATCGTGGCGTAATATTGAACGTTGCCTTGGATGGTTTTGGAGAGACGGCGGGGAGATTCCAGATGGAAACATCCTCCGAATTTCCGCCAATTCGCAACACCGGCGGCCCAATGAATGCGGCCAAATTATTCATCATCTGACTAAAAAGCCGCCGGTTACCATTTTTTGCACCGGTAAGATATCGTACTTGCGAATACTCAATTGACAGCCCAAGAAAATGCGGTGGCAGCGATTTCGTTTTCCAGATCGCCGGACGAACCACAACATGTAAACTTTCTTTTATGGACGCATTTCCCGCAATTACAGATCCGGCGGTGAGCAACAGCACGCAGGCAGCCACAGCATAAGTCGCACCAGCCTTAGACAGGCGGTAGATTGCCTGCCGACGGATGGCATCGCCTTTGCGGGCATACGGATTGTCACAACGCGTTGCAATATGGCTTGATACCTTGTTAAGAGTTGTTTGTTGGTTGGACGCAGCACTGATGCGCATGGCTTTGAACATAAAAATCCTCATCAACCCGAACGCACCCGAAACAATGGCGTGAACCCCGCTTCGACGTGCCGTCACGTTTAGCAACTATAACAGCCGCAATAATCGATTTCTCGCATAATGGACATTATTTCTTGCAGCGGGAGACGGGGCAGGTTCGGCATGAGATTTAATCGCTTCCGAGCTTTCGTTTCAAATTTCCTGGCGTGAGTCCCGTGATTTTTTTAAATGTGCGACACAGCCGGTTGGCGTTGCCAAAACCGGATTGCCGGGCGATGACGGGGAGTTTCAGATCGGTTTGCAGAAGAAGGTTTCTGGCGTAGGTAAATCTGTGAAAGGCCAATTCATCCGCCAGACTGCGTCCCACGATCTTTGTGAAATCCGTGTGGAGTTGCCGCTGCGAAACTGAAACGTGCGACGCAATTGCCTCGGCGGTTATGTTTTCACGGAAGCGGGTACGAATCAACTGCAGTGCAACAGCCAC
>DAHXLH010000240.1:0-6520 GCA_027366115.1 Phycisphaerales bacterium | reverse complement strand
GCAGATGAAAATGGTAAGTCTGACACCTCATGCGACCCATCCGAAATGGAATTATACGATTGTCGGAAAAGCTAACGAAAATGATGCTAAAAAGTAACGTTTATTTTGTCACAAGCCCTAACGCTTGTTGAACTGCTGGTGGTAATCTCCATTATCGCGTTACTGATTGCACTCTTGTTGCCGGCTTTGGCCAAGGCCAAGGCATTGGCTAATTCAATCGCTTGCACCAGTAACCTTCACCAACTGGGTACCGCATATGCCGAGTATGAGGACACGTATTCGGGCGAGTCGATCCCGTATTGGTATTTCTCCGACTGGATTACCCCAGTGGCCCCGTTCATCCTCCCATCCCAGAACCAATACGGATATCTTAGCGGCGGCACCACGGCGACCGTCGCTGCAATTACCGCTTTACAGACCGTGACCATTTGCCCGTCCACGAGCACGGGTGCCGTCAACGACAGGCAAGGGGCAGGGGTCGTGGGGGGCGTGACCACCGCCTGGTCCCAACCGTGGCTCAACGTCCTGAGTCAAGCGGGGACCGCTAGCGGCCAGCAGCCGCAGCAGATCGGCAATCTCGAGTCGAGCTACGGTTTTAACGCGTGGCTATTTCAAAAGGGGACCTACCCGTATGCATCCGCCGAGTCCAATCCGCCCGCAGACTTTTGGCCGCACAGCGAGTTCGTTGTTCCCACGAGTACGGTTCCGTTGCTTGGAGACTCGTTCTGGATTGACGGCGCTCCCTACGAGAACGATTTTCCACCCGTGGCGGCAGTGTACAGCGGGCAGGAGGCTCCGATATTAAACAGCAACGTGCCGCCGATGATGGCGAGGTGGTGCATGACGCGGCACGGCAACGGAATCAACATGGTTTTCCTCGACGGCCACGCGGAACACGAGCAACTGAATAGTCTGTGGGGGCTTAACTGGGCATACGGATGGCATACATTGGCACCGATACCGCCGTACATACGAAATCTGCCCTGAAAATGTTTAGCCCCAATCTTGGGGCTTCGGGGCGGGCCATGTGGCAGGAAGGTTGCCTCTCGGTTTGTTGATTGGAAGGTGAGGTGAGCTATGACGTAGCATTGATGGTATGAAGCGAGAAGGGCTGTTCTTTTAGTCTTTGATTTTTAGTTCCTTACTTTTTTGGAGACCAATATTATGAAGGTTCAATCAATCGCGTTGGTTATTGCGGCTGCGGCCGCGGTAGTCTGCATTAGTGGGGCGGCGAGAGCCGACTCGGTGGGATATAGCATGAGCAGTCCAATTCCCACGAACAGTTCCACCCAGGGAATCGACCTAACCGACGGGGGAAACGCTCTGGATTGGATGGCGTTTGTCGGCGTAAGTCCGGCACCGTCGAGCAACAACACCTACAATGGCGGCACGATGGCAGTGTGGGATGGTAGCCCCAGCGGGGGGACCGAGTCCATCACGCCGCCGACGGCCGCCTCCACTTGGGACCAAGGCACAGCCGGGCCATTTGTGCAATTCAGCAACGGTACCGATCCTTTCGGTGACACCGGGCTGTCTTACGTGACGTCCGATTACGCTTGGAACTGGTACACTCCGGGTACTACGTTTACGCAGACGCTGATTCAAAGCACTGAGTCCCTGAGCATGCCCGTTATCAGCTACACTGGCGGAAACGGCAGCACCGGACTTCAGATTCTTGCAACACTGGCCGACTCCGCTGGCACGGCAACGGCATCGCTTCCGGCGACGGTTATCCCGGGATCCGCGATGAATGCCATTGACGGCACCCATTACGACGGAATCCTGACGATAAATGTCGCCGGGGCCATCGGGGATACGCTTTCTGTGAGCGTTGGCGAGCCTGACGGCAACTCCGGAATTTTCGGTGTGACGGTCACACCCGGCGGCCCGGTCCCGGAGCCGTCAACCTGCGCGTTGCTGATTGGAGCAGCCATCGGGGGTCTGGCTCTCGTAGGACGTCGCCGGACTCGTCCCACGGGCTGGTCGCAGAAACAGCCATGTTGCATCAGTCGAACCGCACTGGCGGGCTCGCAGCCGTGCAACTGGGCAGGGGGTGCATGAACGGCCAACCCCCGTTCCGGGAGTTTCACGCGTTGTTGCCCGAGGATGTTTCGGGTAGCAACGCTTTTTACCATTGTTCTTGCGGTTTTTCTCGGCCCCGTAAGTAAGGTCGGTGCTCGCCCCTTTGCTCTTGGTTCCGGCTACGCCAAGGCGGGCTGCGTTGGCGGTTCTTCGTGGCTGTCCAGGGATGGCTAGTAGTGTGATTCCAAAATAACATATCAATACTTACGTGGGCGTAACCGTGTCGAGCTTATACTTCCATCGGAATACAACGGGCACCATGTTTATTTCTTTCAGGTATTGGAGAATACGGGCCTTGAGTTCGGTCTTTCCGGTCACGCGGATTCCCCGCAGCATTTGGCGGCTCATTTTCGAGAAGAACGACTCAATGAGATTCAACCAAGACCCATGCTTGGGGGTAAATGTAAATTCAAAGCGATTCGGCACCGTAGCCAGATAGGCTCGTGTTTCTTTGGAAATATGGGCGGAGTGATTGTCCAAAATTACCTTGATGTGAACTTCGGGGTTGTAGTATTGATCCAGCAGCTTCAAAAACTGCACGAACTCGCGGCTGCGATGCCGCTCCACCACGTGTCCGTGAACATGGCCGCTTAGCAGATCAATGGCCGCCATCAGGCTTAGCGTGCCGTGTCGCACATATTCGTGATCCCGCCCCCATTGAGCGTGTTGACCCGGCGCGGGCGGCAAATCCGGTGCGGTGTTTCCAATGGCCTGTATACCCGGTTTTTCATCGTAGCTAAGCACCGCCACCAAGTCTTGGCTGCCGGATTGGCGCAGGACCTCCACTTGCTTGTAAACACACAGCACTTCGGCCATCTTCCGATCGAATTCCACATCGCGCTTCTCCAGATAATAAGAAATCTTGTGGGGCCGCAATTCCTGTGCCGACAACAACTTCGATACCGTCCCGCGCCCCAGTTTGATCAGCGATGGATGGCTTTCCTGAATGCAGTGCTCTCGAATATGCCCGGCCAATAACGCCGTGGTCCACAATTCGTAAGAGTAACCCAGGTCTTTAGGCTTCTGGCAAGCCAGCGAAACCACCCAAGCCTTGGCTTCCGCGGTGATACGCGGGGGCCGACCGCGCCCCGGCATATCTGGCAACGCTGCGGGGACTCCCATTTGCAAGGCCTTGTCCAAAGTACGTTCCACGCGCGGGCGGTTGGTCCCCATAGCGCGCGCCACGGCTGAAACACTATGGCCGGCAGCGTATAGCAACAGTATCCTGGCGCGTTGCACGCGAGAGGCTGGATCCCGCCGTGATCGACTGATTCGTTCCAACTCCGCCTGAATTTTGGGTTCGAGTATTAACGCTGCCCTGCGGGGTACAAACGGCATACGGCACCTTCCTTCCTTGGAAAGGATATAGTATACGCCATCGAATCTTGAATTGAAATGTTATTTTGGAATCACACTACTAGCCGGTGGCGAAGAGGCACGGCGGTCGCTGCTTGCGGTTGCGCGGCATTTCTGGAACACCGGGGGAGGGGGACTGAACTCGGGGCCATTTACCGCCGCAGCCAGCCAATAGCTTGTAAAATTCCTATCGCTTCACGTTCGGTCTTCTCCAAGGTGATCATGACCCAGGCCCATTCGCATTGGCCTATGTGTGCAGAGGCTCGCTGGTGCTCAAGTACATGGTCGTCGCATCCTCAATCATGTTGTGGGCTAGTGTCGCCGCTCCAATTATGCCTGCGTCATTTTTCAATTCCGAAGTTCGGATAACAAGCTGTGGTTGTTCTATGTTCCAAAATCCTGTTTTAAAATATCGTTGTATCGGTTGAACAAGGAATTCTCCCGCCCCCGCCATCCCTCCACCGAAAACGATGGCTTGAGGATCGAGCGAATGCGTGATATTAATGCACGCGATGGCCAGATAATAGCAGGCCCTATTCCATATACTCAATGCTAAGGTATCGCCCTGTCGAGCGTGCTGTTCAACAACCAGCGACGTTAGATCGCCCACCTCCGTTAGCGCATTGCGCATGGATGACCGCACATCCGGGTCCTGCAGGGCGTGCGATGCCTGTCGGCCGATTTGGCTAGCCGATGCGTACATTTCCAAGCATCCGTGCTGCCCGCAACTGCATAATTCGCCATTTGGAACGACGATCATGTGGCCCAGTTCGCCAGCCATCTGCGTATGGCCGTGAATTAAGCTTCCTTCCATGATAATACCCGCCCCGATGCCCGTCCCTAATGTAAATAGCACCATATTCCGAACCGGCGAATTTTTCCGGGCGGCGACGGTGAATTCCGCGAAGGCCGCTGCACTTGCGTCATTTTCTATAAGAATCGGCTTTCCGAAAGCGTCGCTTATACGGTCGCATAAGGGAACATTTTTCCAGCCAGGAAGATTTGCGCAACGCAGCACCGCGCCGGTTTGTCTGGACAGGGATCCCGGCGAGGCGATGCCAATCGCCCGGATGTCCGCCATTCCAATTCCCGCCATTCGCGTCGTTTTGGTCACGGCACCTATCATATCCGCGATCGCCTCATCTGGTTCGTACTTGGTAGCCACGCTGATTTTTTTTAGCACAGCTCCCCGGTCGTCAATTAACCCAACCTTGAAATTCGTCCCACCGAGGTCTATACCTATATACAAGTCGTGTGGCATTAAACTTAACCTCATTTTATCAAAATCCGCCTGACGTTTCATAGGGGTGCATTCCTTTGCGATATATTCTAAGGCAGCACCGGCTGCTTCCTTTGCGTCGCCGCTATTTCGCCGGTTCCCACCTGACAAATCCTTCAATGGCTTCATATTCCGCCAGACCGAGGCGGTTAAAAATATCGGCGGTTCCGCGGTTCCGATCCTCCGCACGTTGCCAGAATTCCCTTTGGTCGGTTCCGGGAAACATGGCGCGGTCTTTTTGACTTTGATGTTTGAAAATCGCATCGCGTTTACGCGCCAATTCGCCCGGACTTAACGGAATCGCCATGTCGATGGATTCCGGTTCCCACTCCTGCCAGGCCCCGCGATACAGCCACACTTCAGGCGGGGTTGTTCCGGAATCCCTGTCAAATAGTTCAATCGCCCGCAGCAGCGCCTCAAGGCACATGCGGTGCGTACCGTGCGGATCAGATAAATCGCCGGCGGCGTAAATCTGGTGCGGTTGCAATTTCCGCAGCAACCCCAGAATGATCTGTACATCCGCCTGGCTGATCGGGTCCTTGCGGATCAGACCGGTTTCATAAAACGGCAAATCCAGAAAATGTACCTGCTGCGGCGGTATGCCGCAGGCACGGGCGCCAGAGCGCGCTTCGCATCGCCGGATCAGGGCTTTGATGGTGCGTAGCGGCGGCGAATCGGAATCACCGGCTTTTTTGCCGATCACAAACTCCTCCAGTTGCCGTTCCAGTCGTTCCGCCGATACCGCATCCAAACCAAATCCGCGGTTGAACTCCCGAACAAAGTCCGCGTAGCGCAGAGCGTCCGCATCAAATACCGCAATATTTCCACTGGTTTGATAGGCGATTTGCACGTTATGTCCCTGATCCACCATGCGGATAATCGTGCCGCCCATGCTGATGACATCATCATCGGGATGCGGGCTGAAAACCAGAATTTTCTTGGGGAATACGGCATCACCCGGGCGACGGATGTCGCCGGGGCGATGCAGCGATTCCGGTTTGCCGGCCGGCCATCCGGTGATTTTACCCACCAAATCGCGAAACACCTTCAGATTTATTTCATACGCCGGACCTTGGCCAGCTAATAAATCCTGCAGGCCGTGCTCTCCAAAATCCTCATCGGTCAATTTCAGGATCGCTTTGTTGAGCTTCCGGGCCAGCCATATCACCGCCCGTTTGGTCATTTCTTCGTTCCACTGCATCGGCTCGAACAGCCAGGGAGATTTTATTCGCGTTAATTCAGCCGAGGCCGCGACATCAAGCACGCATTGAATCTGTGGATGTTGCTGCAAATAGCTGGCGGGGATATTAGCGGAAATCGGCCCTTCCACCGCCTGCGCCACCGTGGCGGATTTATTTTCCCCAAATGCCATGAGGATAATACGCCGTGATTCCATGATCGTACCGACGCCCATGGTAATGGCCCGGCGCGGAACATAGTGTTGGCCATAAAAATCACTGGCGGCGTCCAAGCGGGTCACACGGTCCAGCGCGATGAGGCGCGTTCGGCTATCCGCAGGTGATCCCGGTTCATTGAACCCGATGTGCCCGGTTCTTCCAATGCCCAGCAGTTGCATATCCAGGCCGCCGGCCTCGCGGATTTGAGCTTCATACGCCTGGCAGAAGTCGGCCAATGCTTCCTGCGGCAACTGGCCGTCCGGAATATGCACATTTTCCGGCCGAATATCAATATGGGAAAACAAATTCTCCCACATAAAGCGGTGGTAGCTCTGGCCGGCCTCGTGCGCGATGGGGTAATATTCATCCAGGTTAAATGTTACAACATCCTGAAAGCTCAGGGATT
>DAHXLH010000200.1:0-17053 GCA_027366115.1 Phycisphaerales bacterium | reverse complement strand
AAAAATTAAACCATCTGCTGCAAGGGCAGGAGTATTTGCTGGAGCGCACGGCCAGACACATCAGCAACGGCGTGCGGCAAACGGTGATGGTATAGTTGACCGGCCGGCCAGAGTCCGGCACGCTTACGCCTGGACCAGCTTTAAAACGTGTTCGACAATCTTGTCGATACTGACAATTCCTGGGCGGCCAATCTGGAGCGCGCAGGCCGTAGCGCAGCGTTACCGGCGTTTTCTTCCACTCCGGACATGCCCGAGGCGAAACTAAATAAAGTCCATACTCCCGACGCGGCCGCGATTGATGCGGTCTGCAAGCTGCTGAACATCCAGTGCACGCAAATGATCAAGACCATGGTCTTTCGCGCCGGCGACGCCAAAACCGGAAAATGGATTGTCGCGTGCGTCCGCGGGGACCACGAAATTAATGAAGCGAAAATTCGTCGCGTCGTCGGCCCCGTGGAACTCGCCGATGAAGCGGCCGCCCGAGCTGCAGGATTTGTCATAGGCTACGTCGGGCCGCATGTCGTCAACACCGTTCAGGCCGAATTAATCATTGACCCCGACGCCCTGCTGATCACCGATGCCACCTCCGGTGCCAACGAAGTGCACTGGCACGTGACAAATTTCAACTGGAAGCAACATCTCACTGCCGCTCTACAGGCCAAAGCAATTATCGCCGATATCCGCAATGTTACCGCTGAAGATAAAGCTCCCAATGGCACCGATCTGATTTTCAGCAAGGGTATTGAACTGGGTCACGTCTTTAAGCTCGGCACCAAATACAGCGATGCCCTGGGCGCGGTTTACAGCGATGATAAACAACAGAGCCACAGCGTGATCATGGGGTGCTATGGCATCGGGCCGGGGCGTATTTTAGTTGGCGCGTTGGAGACACTTTCTGATGCCGACGGTATCCGATGGCCCATGGCCATCGCCCCATTCCATGTGATTATTACACCTATTAAATATGATGGCCAAGCCCGGGAAGTGGCGGACCGCTTGCACAATGAATTCTCGGCCCGCCATATTGATGTCCTGGTGGATGACCGCGACCAGCGGCCCGGCGTAAAATTCAAAGATGCCGATCTGATCGGTATTCCGTTGCGGATTGTATTAGGAGATAAGTCTTTAGCCGCCGGACAAGTGGAACTTAAAGCGCGATCTCAGAAAGATCCGGAAATGGTCAGTATCGACAAGATTGTCGAACACGTTTTAAAGCTGGTCCAGGCGTAAGCGTGCCGAACTCTGGCCGGGCCCGGTCAACTATACCATCACCGTTTGCCGCACGCCGTTGCTGATGTGTCTGGCCGTGCGCTCCAGCAAATACTCCTGTCCTTGCAGCAGATGATTTAATTTTTTCAGGGCGGCCATTTCAATCTGCCGCACACGCTCCCGCGTCACGCCCAGGCGTGCGGCAATCTGATCCAGTGTGAATGTTCCACTGACGCCAATGCCGTTACGCAGGCGTAAAATAAATGCCTCCCGGGGTTCCAGGTGAGTCAGCGTAAGTTCAATCACACGGGCCAACTCGCTGTGCTCCACCGCCGCTTCGGGCGCCGGTGTGCGGAGATCCTCCAGCAACTCGTGCACCGCTACGGGATTATCATCACCCGGGACCGAAGCCCCCCCCACCGCATACATGGTGCACGACGCTTTACGCGCTGCCGCCACCATCGCGGCTGTCAGATTCATCCGGATGGCGAGTTCCACATCTGGAGCAGCTTCGCCATTGTCATCGCGGCTGCTGGTGGTTTCGCCCTGCAGACGTGCGATCCGCTGGCTCATATACGCCGGCAGGCGGATGGGCCGGGCATTAAGCGTTAATGCTTTGCGTATGGCCTGCCGCACCCACCAAGTGGCGTAGGTACTGAATCGCACGTCTTTATCCGGATCAAATAAATCTACCGCCCGTACCAGGCCGATATTGCCTTCCGCCACCAGATCAATCAGCGCGACGCCCCGGCGAACATATCGCCGGGCGATACTGACCACGAGCCGCAAATTGCAACGTATCATTTCCTGCCGAGAAGCCGGATCGCCCCGTTCCCGAATTCGCCGCGTTAAAGTCCGCTCCTGCTCCGCCGTGAGAAGCGGGAACCGGCGTATCTCTTCGAGGTACCACTGCAAATCAAGTTCATGTGCCATGAGACGTTCTCCCTTCAATACCCTTCTGGGCCAATTTTTTTTCTCAAGCGCTGATTCAGATGCGTAAAACGTAGAATCAGTTAAATGATAATGTACAGACTTCTATCGGTATTTTGCAAGTGATAAATGAAAGAATTTTTTAACCCCGCAGTCCCATAAATTTACAGGGCGACAACCGGCTCAGCCGGTATCGCATCGGCACTGGCCGCGAGCCTGCCAAAAATGGTCAAACCATGTACCACGCAAAGCTTCACGGGCACAATTTTACCCTCCAAGTTTGCCGGCCCGTCAAATACCACAATCTGGTCTGCGGTGGTGCGACCCGTTAATTGAATAGACCCACGTATCGCATTAAATGATGAATTGTCACATCGGGCATCGGCGTTGCGCATGGCACCGGCGAGCCGAGAACCAAGCTCGATGCGCTGGGTGTGGGCTGCCGCCTCGTGGACACCCTTTAGAGCACCGGCAATCACCGATTCCGCCGGATGTTCCCAACCGCTGGGGCCTTCACACAGCACCTCTGCGGTAGAATTAATAAGTTCGCGATTTAATTGTTCGCAAATGTCATTTTGCAGGTTTAACAGATCCTGATGGCGCGACCGCTTCACCGCCTCGGGCACGTCATCCTCATGCCGCCGAATGGCCACGGTACCGGGCCTGGGCGAATATTTGAAGATGTACGCATTTTTATATCTCGCCCGTGCCGCCAATTCCCGCGTGGCCTGATAATCCGCATGGGTCTCCGTGGGGAAACCCACAATAAAATCACCGACGATGGCAATTCCCGGCATATAACTTCTGGCGCGATCCAGCAGTTCCAGATAGCTTTCCACGCTGTAGCCCCGGTTCATCAATTTTAATATCCGGTTGGAACCACTTTGTGCCGGGATATGCAAATATCGACATATCCTTGGACAATTCGCAATGGTTTGCAGAATATCATCACCGAAATCAGCCGG
This sequence comes from Phycisphaerales bacterium, assembly GCA_027366115.1. Classification (GTDB taxonomy): domain Bacteria; phylum Planctomycetota; class Phycisphaerae; order WQYP01; family WQYP01; genus JAMDCX01. The sequence continues at coordinate 13,949 of DAHXLH010000200.1, read as the reverse complement.
GAAACTGGTAATAAACCGCAGGCGCGGCAGATCCGGCAACTGGTCATGTACCTGCTGCAACAATTGTGCAAAAGTGGTGCGGCGCGGCAACGGACCCGCTGGACCGGAAGCAGATGTATCATCATATATATAATGATTCACAGTTTGGCCCAGCAGTGTAATTTCCCGCGCCCCGGCATCCACCAGCCGGCGGGCCTCATCAATAATGGCCTGCGGCGATCGACTGACTTCCGGCCCGCGTGTGTATGGCACCACACAATAAGTACAGAACTTGTTGCAGCCGCGCACCACACGGATATACGCCTGATATTTGTTTTTTTCCGGTGAAAAGCTGCGCGATAAATCCAGCAGTTCCAGATGGTCCTCTCCCGCCGAGGCCAGCGTCCCAGATCGCCGGGCCGTGTCACCCGCCAAAGCAGCCTGCTGCTGGTGCGTGGCCAAGACGTTTTCCAACAATCCGGGTAGTTTGTCCAGTTCACCCGGCCCACACAACAAGTCCACCTGCGGCAACCGCTTTAACATGCCTAAGCCGTCGCGCTCCGCCATACAGCCAATAACACCAATTACCAACTCCGGTTCGCCTTGCTTGCGCACCTTCAGCCTTCCGAGGCGCGAAAGTACTTTTTGCTCTGATTTTTCACGCACCGAGCAGGTATTGTACAATACCACATCGGCCTGTTCGCTTTCACCGACAAAATCATACCCCATCGCCCGCAATTGCCCTTCCACAAGCTCACTATCCAGCACGTTCATCTGGCAACCGAAAGTTTCGAGATATATTTTTTTCACAGACTGCATTTCCATCTTACTACCGCATTCGCGGACCTTAACCGTAAATCACGTCCAAAGAGCCTGTCCGAGGACGGATAAACCTTAAATCATATCAAAATCAGACCAAAATACATCATGCCCGGAAACCAAACCGACCATGCAGCTGGAACTTGGAATCTGAAATCTCTTATTTCAAATCTCAAATCTTCCAGCGTGACTCCTTACCCGCCGAGAAGCTTCTAACTTCTAACTGCCAACTCCGTTGTCCTCAAACTCCGTTCTCGTTCCCCTTAACGGATGATCGCCGGGCGGTTAATATGTTCTCCCAATGAAGCAGTCGTCACCGATTTTGGATCAGGCCACCTATCTTGCCGCACGCAGCGCGGCCATGATGTTGGGATTTTTCCCCGTAAACGCCAATCTGCGAACCGCCCGCGGGTTCGGTTCACTTTTATGGACCTTTGATAAAAAGCATCGCCTTCGCGGGTTGGAAAATCTCCGCGCCAGCTTTCCGGATTTCCCGCAAAAGGAGTTGGAACGCATCGGACAGCGATCCATACAACACTTTTGTGAACTGGCGCTGGACGTGATTTTTTCCACGCGGGTTATCCATGTCGAAACTTGGCACAAGCATGTCCACTTGCATAACTTTCAGGCGGCGATGCAAATTATTTTGCGCGGGCAGGGTGCCATTATGGTCACCGGCCATTATGGCAACTGGGAAATATTGGGATATACCATGGCCACACTGGGCTTTCCATCCTATAGCGTGGCGCGCCCCATTGACAACCCACATATTGACGCATGGGTTTTGGGCGTGCGGGAAAAACGCGGGCAAATGATTTTATCCAAACGCGGAGTCACCGCCACCGCACAGGACATTTTGAAAAATAACGGTGTTTTGTGCTTTATTGCCGATCAGGATGCCGGCCCCAAAGGCATGTTTGTGCCCTTTTTTGGCCGTCTTGCCAGCACCTACAAAAGTATCGGTCTGCTGGCCATGCAACACCAGGTGCCGGTAATTATCGGATACGCCCGCCGCCGGGGCGATTTATTTGATTTTGACATCGGCGTAACGGACATCATTTATCCTGCCGATTGGCAGACCCACGACGAGCCACTGCGTTATATCACCGAACGCTACACGCGCGGCATAGAAACATTTGTGCGTGAAGACCCCACCCAATACTTATGGATTCACCGCCGCTGGAAGAACCGCCCCAGGCATGAGCAAGCACCGGCAAATATGTGATTCGTTCAATACCGACCAACCGTGCGGCACAACCCGATAAGATCAGGTGAAATCGATAGAAGGATTTAGACCGAACGGTGGGATTTTCAAAGGTGAAGGCCATTGGTTATCCCACCGATGATCATAGAGAGTGGAGAGTGGAGAGTAGACCGCAGGAGGGGTTTGTGGCTCGGCGACAGCCACTCGCTTGCCCCAGCCGAATTTTGCTCTACTATCTACTCTCTCGAAACTCCTGCTCTATTTTTGCCTTTGGCAAAAATCGGGGCGACAGGATTCGAACCTGCGACCTCTTAGTCCCGAACCAAGCGCTCTAGCCAAGCTGAGCTACGCCCCGTTGATCTCCAGCATCCTATCCGAAATTTTTAATTTCTTCCACAGGGCGGGAATCTAATTTTTGGATGGGCCGAAAAGTATTTGATCCTGTGGGCCATCATAAGTAGAATAGAGGACTTGCGATTATATAGATAAAGCATCGCAGGGCGGCGGTAGGAATTGTTTGAAGCGAGGGTATGCCTCAGGCATGGAGGTTTTTAAGTTGGAACTACACAATAACCCGGGCCTTAAACCCGGTAAGCTGGGTCTCTATGATCCACAGTTTGAACATGATAGTTGTGGCGTAGGCTTTATTGCGCATATTAAAGGGCGCAAAAGCCCGTCTATTGTCTCGGATGCCTTGACCATGCTCGAACACATGGAGCATCGCGGCGCTTGCGGCTGCGAGGAAAATACGGGCGATGGGGCGGGGATTCTTACGGGGTTGCCGCATGAATTTCTGGTGAAAGTTGCCAAAAGAGATGCCAATATAACGTTGCCGGCATCGGGGAATTACGGGGCGGGGATTGTCTTTTTACCGTCGGATAATGAACAGCGCGCCTGGTGTGAAAAGGCATTTGCCACAGCAATTCAACAACGGAAGCTTACGTTGCTGGGCTGGCGGGAAGTTCCCGTGGATAACAGTATGATTGGCCAGTCTGCCAGACGCACCGAACCGCGGATGAAAATGGTGTTTGTCTCGGGTCCCAAGTGCATGGATCAACACACGCTGGACCGGGAACTTTATCTTGTCCGCAAGCAGGCCACCAAGGCGGTACGGGCGGAAGACTTACCGCAAAGCGATTATTTTTATGTTTGCAGCCTATCGACCACGGTGATGATTTACAAAGGCCAACTCACCAGCGGACAGGTGCGGGAATATTTCCGCGCCGATCTGATGGATGCCGATTATCAAACGCATCTGGCGTTGGTGCATTCACGCTTCAGCACCAATACGTTTCCTTCCTGGAGCCGGGCGCAGCCGATGCGGTATATGGCGCATAACGGCGAAATCAATACCCGTCGCGGCAACAGCAACTGGATGCACGCGCGGGAAGGCATGTTTGCCGGCGGGCCGTTCGGGCAGGATGTGGAACTGATTAAACCCGTCATAGAAGGTGATTCATCGGATTCGGGTGAATTTGATAACTGCCTGGAAATGCTGGTGCAAAACGGGCGGTCGTTACCCCATGCGGTGATGATGATGATTCCCGAGGCGTGGCAGAACCATGAATCCATGGATCCGCGGCGTCGCGCTTTTTATGAATATCACTCGTGCTTAATGGAACCGTGGGACGGGCCGGCATCGGTGGCATTTACGGATGGTCATATGATCGGGGCGGTTTTGGATCGCAACGGCCTGCGGCCCAGCCGGTATTACGTGACAAAAGATGATCTGGTCATCATGGCCAGTGAAGTTGGCGTATTGGATGTGGCACCGGAAAATGTGACACGAAAAGGCCGGCTGCAGCCGGGGCGCATGTTTCTGGTTGATTTTGAGCAGGGCCGCATTATTGATGACTCTGAGATTAAATCCGCATTGGCGGCGGAGCATCCTTACGGCCAGTGGCTGCAAAAGCAGCGGCTGACGGTGGATGAGTTAGCCAAACCGGCTACGGTACCAGGGTTTGACCCGGACACGCTGCTTACGCGGGCACAGTGTCTGGGGTACACCACGGAAGACCTCATGAAGTTGCTGCTGCCCATGGGCACCAACGGCCTTGAGGCTATCGGCTCCATGGGTAATGACGCCGCTTTGGCGTGCTTAAGCGGCCAGCCACGACTGGTGTACGATTATTTCAAGCAGTCTTTTGCGCAGGTGACCAATCCGCCACTGGATTCAGACAAAGAATATATTGTGATGAGTCTGGAAAGCTATATTGGCCCGGAGCGCAATTTGCTTGAGGCCGGCGAAGAACATTGCCACCGCCTGCTCTTGGCCCAGCCGATTCTGACCAATGAACAATTGGCAAAAATTAAAGCGTTGAATCATCGCGGTTGGAAGACCCGCACGATTGATGCAGTGTTTGATCGTGATGGCGGCGCGGCGGCTATGACGGACGCCTTGGATCGCATCTGCCGGGAAACCGCGCAAGCCATTGAGGACGGATATCCGCTGGTGGTGCTGACTGACCGTAGCATGGACGAAACACACGTGGCGTTGCCGGCGCTGCTGGCCTGCGGTGCGGTGCATCATCATTTGGTGCGACAGGGCACGCGTACGCGGATCGGCCTGGTGGTGGAGACCGGCGAAGCACGGGAGGTGCATCATCATGCGATGCTCATTGGGTATGGAGCCGATACAATAAACCCGTATCTGGCTTTTGAGACGCTGTGGAACCTGCGGCGTGAGGGGTTTATTGATTCGGCCATTGATGATGACAAGCTCATCAAAAATTATATTAAAGCCGCCGGCAAAGGCCTGTATAAAGTCATGAGCAAAATGGGCATTTCCACGCTGCAAAGCTATAAGGGCGCCCAGATATTTGAAGGCATCGGCCTGCACCGCAATGTCATTGACCGCTGCTTTGCCGGCACGGTTTCAAAAATCGACGGGGTGGATTTCCCGGTGCTTTACAGCGAAGCATTGCGCCGCCATGAAATCGGTTATCCGATTGACCAAGGAGAGGTCCGGCTACCGGTACTGCCGGAAGGCGGGCAATACGCGTGGCGTAAGAACGGTGAGCAGCATCTGCTTAATCCGGAATCGATCGCCAATTTGCAGGAGGCCGCCCGGGGCAACAGCCGCGAGGCGTATGCCCGGTACGCAAAAATTATTAACGAGCAAAGCGGCCATCTTTGCACCTTGCGCGGTTTATTTAAGCTGAAACCCGGTGATGCGCCGGTGATGCTGGCGGAAGTGGAACCGGCCAGTGAAATTGTCAAACGCTTTGCCACCGGAGCCATGAGTTTGGGGTCGATATCCCCGGAAGCCCATGAGAGCCTGGCGATTGCGATGAACCGCATCGGCGGCAAGTCCAACACGGGCGAAGGTGGCGAAGACGCCAGACGCTTTACCAAGCGCGATGCCAATGGAGATTCGCGAAGATCGGCGATTAAACAAGTTGCCAGCGGTCGGTTTGGCGTGACCATTCACTATCTGACCAATGCCGATGAATTGCAGATAAAAATGGCACAGGGTGCCAAGCCCGGTGAAGGCGGACAGTTGCCGGGGCATAAGGTTGATGACTACATCGGTCGTTTACGTCATGCCACGCCGGGGGTGCAGTTGATAAGCCCCCCACCGCATCATGATATTTATTCCATTGAAGATTTGGCGCAGTTAATCCACGACTTGAAAAATGCCAATCCTGCGGCACGCATCAGTGTAAAACTGGTGGCGGAAGTTGGCGTGGGCACGGTTGCGGCGGGCGTATCAAAAGCCCATGCGGACCATGTGGTTATCGCCGGCCATGACGGCGGCACGGGCGCGTCGCCCTTGACCAGCATTAAACATGCCGGCACGCCATGGGAACTGGGTCTGGCGGAAACGCATCAGACGCTCGTACTTAATGATTTGCGAAGCCGCATTGTCGTGCAGGTGGACGGACAGTTAAAGACCGGTCGCGATGTCATCATCGGGGCCTTGCTGGGAGCTGAAGAATTCGGCTTTGCCACGGTGCCCCTGGTGACGCTGGGCTGCATTATGATGCGCGTATGCCACTTGAATACCTGCCCGGTGGGTATTGCCACGCAGGACCCGGTTTTGCGGAAAAAATTTGAAGGCAAGCCGGAATATGTGGTTAATTTCATGTTCCTGCTGGCGGAAGAAGTGCGCGAACTTATGGCTTACATGGGCTTCCGGACATTCAACGATTTGATCGGGCGGGTAGATCGCCTGGAAGTCGGCGAAGCCATCAGCCATTGGAAAGCGCAAGGCTTGGACCTGACCCCGATACTTTCCCCCGCGGTGAAAGTTTATGATAACGTGGATGTATATGCCACGAAAAAACAGGACCATGGCTTGGAAGCGGCCTTGGACAATGTGATTATCCGCGATGCGAAGGCGGCACTGGAATCGCGGCAGGCTGTGCGTTTGGAATATCCGATCAAAAACACCAATCGCACGGTTGGCACGACGTTAAGCCATGAAATTGCCAAACGGTATGGTGAAGAAGGCTTACCGGCCAATACCATTGAGCTTAAGCTCACCGGTTCCGCCGGGCAAAGCTTGGGAGCGTGGCTGGCGCGCGGCGTGAAAATTGAACTCGAAGGCGACGCCAACGATTATGTAGGCAAGGGCCTTTCCGGGGGCACCATTGTGGTGTATCCGGATCGGCGCAGCACCTTTAAAGCGGAAGAAAATATCATCATCGGCAATGTGGCGCTGTATGGAGCCACCAGCGGCAAAGCCTTTTTCCGCGGTATTGCCGGGGAAAGATTCTGCGTGAGAAATTCCGGTGCCAGTGCGGTGGTGGAGGCCGTGGGCGATCATGGATGTGAATACATGACCGGTGGCCGCGCCGTGATCCTTGGCCCCACGGGTCGCAACTTTGCCGCGGGGATGTCCGGAGGCATCGCATACGTGTACGATCCCGAGGATATTTTCCTGGCCCGTTGCAATCTGGCCATGGTTGAACTGGAAAAGGTACTTGATCCTGGAGATATAGCTGAGTTGAAAGAAATGATTGAAGAGCATCAGAAGCTCACCGGAAGCACGGTGGCAAAAGCCATTCTAGGAGATTGGGAAACCGCCCTTACGCGATTCCACAAGGTTATGCCTATTGAGTATCGCAAGGCTCTGGAAAAGAAAGCAGCGATGGCCGGCGGCAATATCAAGCAGGAGGTTGGTCATGGGTAAACCTACCGGCTTTATGGAATTCGCAAGGGAAATTCCCCCCAGTCGTGCGGCTCGATTACGGGTGCTGGACTGGAATGAATTTCATGAGCATCTACCCGATGAAAAGCTGCGCACGCAGGGTGCACGCTGCATGGATTGCGGGGTTCCATTTTGTCAAAACGGGTGTCCCGTTAATAACCTCATACCGGAATGGAATGACCTGATTTATAAGAATCAGTGGAAGCAGGCGATTACGCGGCTTTGGCGCACGAACAATTTTCCCGAATTTACCGGTCGCGTATGTCCGGCACCGTGCGAGGGGTCCTGCGTGCTGGGCATTAACGAGCCGCCCGTGACGATTAAAAATATTGAACAGGCCATTATTGATCATGCCTGGGAAAATGGCTGGGTGGTACCACGCCCCCCCACTGTGCGTACGGGTAAAAAAGTGGCGGTGATCGGATCAGGACCGGCGGGTTTGGCGGCGGCGGATCAATTGAATAAGGCCGGGCATCTGGTAACGGTGTTTGAGCGCTCTGACCGCATCGGTGGCCTGCTGATGTATGGCATTCCCAACATGAAACTGGATAAGCGTGCCGTGGTGGATCGCCGCACCAAACTTATGGAACAGGAAGGCGTCACTTTTGTTGTGAACACCCACGTTGGAAAAGATGTGGATGTACATGAATTGATGCATGAATTTGACGCCATGGTTTTAGCCTGCGGTGCCACCAAAGCGCGTGATCTGAAAGTTCCGGGGCGGGAATTGGCGGGTGTTCATTTTGCCGTGCCGTTTCTCCATGGGAATACCAAAAGCCTGCTGGATTCAAATCTGCGGGACGGGCAGTATATCTCGGCCAAAGACAAAGACGTAATTGTTATCGGAGGCGGTGACACTGGAACGGATTGCATCGGGACATCCTTGCGGCACGGCTGCCGGAGTCTCGTGAACTTTGAACTCATGCCCCAACCGCCCGGTGCGCGGGCCGCGGATAACCCGTGGCCACAGTGGCCGAAAATCTACCGCACCGATTACGGCCATGAAGAAGCGGCGGCGGCCTTTGGGCATGATCCGCGAAATTATCGTCTGCTCACGAAGGAATTCATCGGCGACGAGCAGGGACATGTGAAGGCCGTCAAATCCATTGAAGTGCAATGGACCGCAACCAACGGCAAAATTTCGATGACGGAAATACCGGGCACGGAAAAAATCTGGCCGGCGAATCTGGTGCTTCTGGCGATGGGTTTTCTTGGCCCTGAAGATTCGATCGTCAAGCAACTGGGATTGGAAACCGACGCACGCAGCAACTTCAAGGCTGATTATGACAAATATGCCACATCCGTGGAAGGCGTATTTGCCGCGGGCGACTGCCGCCGGGGACAATCTCTGGTGGTCTGGGCGATTAATGAAGGCCGCGGCGCGGCCCGGCAATGCGATCTGTATCTCATGGGGCACACGGAATTGCCGTAATGTCGGTGCAACCTTGCGCGCGAAACCTCATGCCGCCCCCTCATGGAACCTCTCCGAGTGACGGTTGGGCTACGGAACACAGCAGGAGGCTTAGATGCCGATAGAACGCCGAGACTTTCTGAAATTTTCCATAGCCGGTGCGGGAGCCTTCGGCAAGTGGTTACTCGGAGGCGACGATTCCAGGATTGCGGGGGCGACGCTTGGCCCGAACACCACTGGATTTGACGACATTCCCCCGCCACGCGGCTTAAAAGTCAGCTCCAACCATCGCTTCCTGATGGACGCACAAAGCGGAAAGCCATTTTTCCTGCTAACCGATACGGCTTGGAATATAAATGCGTTGACATATCAGGATATCGATGTATATCTACGTAACCGACACTCGCATGGATTCAGCGCGTTTATGTTTACCCTGAATTTTTACCCCCAGGCGCAAGAAGCCAATGTATACGGGCAGAAGGCTTATGTTGGCGCGGACCATACGACGCTGAATCCCAGGTACTTTGAGTATTGTGATTATATTATCCGCACGGCGGCGAAGTACCGACTGTATGCAATGGTATTTGCCATGTGGGGTGGGGCAAAAGCCGGTACGATGAACCGATACACAGGACGGCAGTTGCACACCATCGGACTGCGACTGGGAGCCAGACTCAAGCGCCATGACAATGTGATTCTTGTGGCCGGCGGCGAATCCAGTCCTCCGCATATTGCCGCATCGTACGTCAACGCCATCGGCAGCGGCCTGAAGATTGGTTGCGACGGCAAACATCTTGTAAGCGTGCATCCGTGCGGGAATCGATCTGATTCGGAATATTTTTCCAGTTCACCATGGCTGGATTTTTATATGATTCAAGGGTCATCCAGTCGGCATGGCCGCCATTATGATATGACCAAGCTTATCACCCATGATTACAACGTGAAGGCCGTCAAGCCCACCATGATCGCTGAAAATTATTACGATTCCGGCACCACGCAGCCACCGATTTGTCAGAGGCGCGGGCTGTATCTTTCGGTTTTTGCCGGGGCTTTTGGATGTGCTTATGGGCATGATGCCCTGTGGCAGATGTCGCCGCACACGGCCCAAAGATGGATGCTCAATGGTTGGCCCCCCGGCGTGCCCAATTGGAAAGATGCCCTGAATACCGCTGCGGTGGAACCCCTGCATTTTATTCGGAAGCTTCTATATTCGCGTCCATTTTTCACGCGCATCCCGGATCAGTCTATTATTTTATCCGGACAAGGCAAATCCATCGCGGATCGTGTGCAGGCCATGCGCGACGGAACGATCGACCGGCATAATGCGACTTACCTGATGGCGTATGCCGCCGCACCGACGGATTTGACGCTTGAAACGCGCGTTATCGCCGCGCACCGCCTTAACGTCTGGAAGTTTAACCCGGCAACAGGCAGCACAAAGTCCATCGCCAAGAACATCGTAAATACCGGCAAGCTGGCGGTAAAAAAGAGTTCCGCTGATGGCGATACGGTGATCATCATTGATAATGCCGATAAACAGTATCCGCCTCCGTAAAGCTGTACAATCTTAGATGCCGGTTGTGGTCGGCGGATAACGAGTTGAAGGCAGAGAGTCAACGCGTGCCCAATGTTGTTGTTTTTTGCACTCGAAGATGTTAATCATGACTCACACTGCCCCGCCCCTCATAAGCATTATTATTCCGACATTTAATCGCGCCGCTCTTTTGCCGCGTGCCATTGACAGTGTTCTTCGGCAGACGCACAGGGCGATTGAAGTTATTGTTATTGACGATGGCTCTACGGATAATAGCGCCCAAATCGCGGCAACCTACGGCAAGAAAATACGCTACCTTCGGCAGAGCAATACCGGTGCCAGCGCGGCCAGGAACCGTGGCATTCATGAAGCGAGCGGAACATTAATTGCTTTTCTTGATTCCGATGACACATGGCATCCGGAAAAACTCTCGCGACAGGCGGCATTATTTACCACCCCGGCGATTGGTGCTGTGCATTGTGCCATTCGTGTGGAGCCTGCCGATCGCGCCGAAACCAAGGGGATTTATTATCCTGGGGACAAATTATCATTGCATGAGGTGCTCGCACTGCGAATACCTTGGCCCACCGCGATGATGGTACGGCGGGACGTGCTGGTGGAAATCGGTGGCTTTGACGAAACGCTTGTGGCATCGGAAGACTGGGAACTGTGCATTCGCATTGCACAAAAATATATTCTAGTCGGCATTCCCGAAGTGCTTTGTGATTACCAGGAAGGCACGCCGGGGCATCTTTCCGGTGTCAGGAGCCGCTTTTCCATGGAGTGTCGCATTCAGCGCAAGTACCGGGACTTACTGGCAAGGCGCTGCCCAGATTGCGAGAGATCCCTGGACAGCGCATGGAAGATTCAACGAGATTGGCATTTTGCGCAGCTCTGTGACTTGTCGCGCCAAGCTTTTTATGCGGGGCGTTTTGCTGAATTTATGCGGTACCGCTTTGCTGCGGCGGCATTTGACCCCGTGCGGGCGCTTCGTGAAGCACCGGGGGTATTACTTAAAAACTTCCTGCGCGACAAACCCAAAGCGTGCCCCAACAACCCGGAAATAAACACTTGATGATTTCACGCGGTCCGATACTCCGCATAGACACGGTACGGCACCGCCGCGGCGGCGGCGATTGCAGTGACTTTATCTACTGGACGCAGACACACCGCCAGCACATTTTTCCTGCCTGCGGCATGGAGCCAGTTATCCGGCATATAAAATTCCCGCTGGCCGCCGTGTTGCCAATACCGGCCCAGTGAATGGCCGTTCAGGTAAATAAATCCGTTTCCGGTAGCTTCAAGGCGCAGGCACCAAGGCAGCCAAATATTACGTGGCACTGCGGGCAGAGCAAATTCCATGCGGTACCAGTTCAGCAACGCAGGCGGCGTAAGGGCGGGCGAGCCAACGGCTTGGGATGGCCACTGCGAGTCATCAAAATCCGCATGGTGCCAGGAGTTCACAATGCCGGTGGGTTTTCCGGAAAGAAGCAGGGTGCCGGTTTGCTTGCCCCAGGCGTTGGCATGGTGCAGCAGTTGGGATTGACCAATGCCGCCCCAACTGCCCAATTCCTGCACCACAATCGCAATAACATTGCGACCGGTCCGCAATGATTTAGCGATATCCGTTGCCGGGCCGTCCCCGCCCATCATGCCCATTGCCCGGCCATTGACGAACAGCCATCCGCGGCTGGAAACCACGCCAAATCGCAGCACGGTTTTACCGGCCTGCAGCTCACCGGCGGTCAGGTGGAGGGCGGTACGATAAATGGCTGCTTTCCGGTGGCCTATTTGATGAGGACGAAGGCTCGCGGTGTTTACCTGCCGCCAGGCGCTATCATCGATATTTGGTTGAACGCCTGGGAGTTTATCCACATGGCGAGGCAGTTTGATCACCTGCATCCGCCAGTTTGCTATCACGCCTTCATGCGGACTATACGGCATGATACCGGCATTCTGGAGACCGAAGCCTTCCTGCATATTCCATCCACTGTTGGCGTGGCCGATATTTTCGTACAGGAAAGTCGCCTGGAGCGTGCCGGAAATTTCTCCGGGGAGCGGCAGAATGGAGGGTGATCCGCTGGCGGCAATCGGATAGCAAATTTTGCCGTTTACCAGAGCAATCGCGGAGTCCTGCCCCGCCAAGGCAATGGCCAAAGCCGCAGGCCCGCTAGCGGTATGACCTGTCGCGGCAATGCCCGTGCGGTAGTAACTTAGACCGCTGTCGTAAACGCCCATTTGTGCCAGCGTCTTGCCTTCAGGTACGGCCTGCCAGTGCGTGGGGAGTTCATCGGCGCGATATTTGAGCGTTTTAATTGGTACCTCAGAGGGTATCTCTGTAGGCCGCTTCGGAAGACGTTGCGGCTCCGGGAGCCATTGGCCGCCGGCCGCGTCCGTGGCATGGGCGGGCAGATATAGAATCTTAAAATCGCCGGCTTGCAGTTGATATGAAACGGACAAATTGCGGATGTTCCCAACTGAAGCGGTGAACCGCCCGCTTTGGCTGCGGGAACGATTAGAATTAAATACAAATATATACGTTCCGCCATCAGGGGATCGGCGAGCCCCGATTTGAATGCTTTTTCCCGCACCATGAACCTGGATGGGCGCATGGACCGCTCGTGCCAGAGCCGGCCCATGTGTTTTAAGCATTTCACCGATGGCTTTTACTTTTAGCCATTTGGCACCGACGCCGCCACATTCACGGATTGGTGCGCTGTAGTCGTAGGTTGTTGCCACGTTAAGTCCGGCGCGGCCGTCGAAATTGGTTCCCCCAAAAAGCATATAGTAGTTTAAGGCGGTCATGCCGTGCTGCATGGAATACAGAGTCAGGGCGTTAATCTGCTCCGGACTTACATTGTCCGGATAGTTATCTGAATCGGTTTTAAGCGTAGGCTTGGCTTCCACACTGGTAAAATATCCGCCCTGCATTTCCGCTGCCATCACGGGCGCATTTTTCTGGGCCGTGCGATAATGGTGAATGCGATGGCCCATGGCCGGTAGCTGCCATCCGGGATAACGATCAATGGTGTCAAAGACCTGGCCGGCGATTTTGGCGTGGCTGCCGATGATAAAGCCTGCGAGATTTGTAAACAGCGGAACATCAATTCCATTTTTCCACGCCTGCTGGATTAAATCTTCAAGATGCTTTTTCTTCTGATCCAGTGGCACGCCGATAAGGGCATATTCATTTTCCACCTGCATCAGAATAACGCCGTGCTGCCCTACCGGCTTGCGGATAATTTGATGTTTTGCGACGGTTTGGCATACCGCGTGCATCCAGTGATTGGCCCAACGGGTATATTCCGGATTGTCACTGCGTACCCACATTCCACGATAATGGGGGGGCATTTTTGCGATCAACCATTGTGGATAGCCGCCGGTATCCCACTCTCCGCACATGTAAGGCCCCACGCGGACTACGGCATATAAGCCAACGTCCGCAGCCATGGTGAGAAACTCATCCAGCAGGTTCATATCCACTTTGGAAAAATCGTCCGGGCCGGCGGGCATTTCCGGCTCGTGGAGGTTCCACGGTACATAGGTCTGCACCGTATTGAATCCCGCTTCTTTAATTTTGGTAAAGCGGTCACGCCATAATTCTTTTGGGCAGCGGCAATAATGGAATGATCCGCTGTAAAGAAAAAACGGCTTATTCTCGACAAAGAGGCTCAGGCCGTCATACCGGATGCGCTCCGGTGCGGAAAAGTGCCGTTCTGGTGAGCCAACCATGGCATACGTGGATTGATCACCCAGGCTGAGGCCCAGAATGCCCGCCAGTCCGGCGAGTTTCATAAAATCGCGACGACTGGTACTTGGACGTGTTTTCAGTGCCATGGGTATATCTCCT
>DAHXLH010000194.1:0-6679 GCA_027366115.1 Phycisphaerales bacterium | reverse complement strand
TCCAAATTCAGTGATAAAGCCATTCGCCTTTTGAAAACTCTTGGGGGGATTGGTGACATCCCAAGCTCCCCAATAGTGAATATCGTTGCTGCACCAGGGTATAAAAACGATTACAATTCCTCCGCAGTCCAGCCATGTGTTTGATCGATGGCGGTACCCGGATAATCACGGCTCTCTGCCTAAAGGGGATCTGCTGATTTGGAGTACTTTGCGTGTGGAAGGGAATATCCAGTCTGAGGGATGTTATTTTTTTTCCGCCCCCAAGGATCTTCACTTGCCGGAGCCGGGATTACGTCACAGCGTGTCACGATCAGGTGAAGATGTTTTCCGAATTGTGATTGAAAGCCGCAAACCGGCGTTATGGGTGTGGGGTCATCTGAAGGATATTGATGCGCGATACTCTGATAATTTTATCCACGTCGCTCCATGGAAAAAAATGGATATTGAAGTGCGCCCTGCCAGGCGAATATCCTTAAGCGAATTTGAGCGGCGACTTGAGATTCGCAGTGTGCGGGATGTTTTATAGGCACCGGCGCTAGGCCGTTGTGGTAGCGGGTTAGCCAAGGGAATTTGGACGCAGGCCAACCGCGGCAAAATGCCGAGCATCTGGAATCCACACTCTAAAGTTAATCCACCAGTGATTGAAATTTTGGAGTGTTATGCCATGACTGGTAAAATAGTGCAACTGCGAAGTAGGCGGGGAGATGGTGCCGGAACGAAAGGCAATCTGTGACCGTAACACGCCAATCCAGTTCACCGCCCACTGATTCCATGCGGTCACTAACCACCCATATTTCCACCTCTCCGGAATGAACACCCGTCGTGGCACTGACCAAAAGTGGCGCAAAGAACCGCTTGGACTCATACATGATTGCCTTCCAGCGATGGCACCAGTCAATCATCGACCAAGTCGGGGCAGGCCAACTGTCATTTAACTGCCATATTAGCGTAGCCATCGTCTCTGGCCTACTGCGCCTCCAGTGTTCCACGCCGTGACCAATAACGTAGGCCTGGGCAATCTGAGTCAGCCACAGAGCCTCGTTAAAATCCTTCGGAGGCGGACCAAAATAGCTGGCCACAGCGTGCATCATGTTATCAATTCCGAATCGGCCGAACGAACGCTCGTGATAGACCATGACCTTGCTGTCTATGCTCTCTCTGTCTGCCGGAACGGTATATGCATCGACTGTTGCCGGCTCCGGAAAGGACTGCATTCCAAATTCAGTGATAAAGCCATTCGCCTTTTGAAAACTCTTGGGGGGATTGGTGACATCCCAAGCTCCCCAATAGTGAATATCGTTGCTGCTGCCGGGATCACCACTGCCAAGCTCATAGTTCGCGCCTGGCAGTTCCTGCTGCACGATTCCTCCAATGGTATCGCGGAAGAGCTTGTTAAATCCATGGAACCAATAGATTTCATTATTTCCGCTCCAGAGCGCAATACATGGATGGTGCCGATTCAGCCGAACCTGCTCCTGTACTTCCAAGCGAACATTCTCCAACCAATGTGCATCAAAGACCGGATAAAAATGATTGGCGAATTTAAACTCGAAGATTACCAGCAAACCCAACTCATCGCAGGCATCAAATTGTGACTGGGGTTCGTAATAACCGCCGCCCCAGAAGCGCAGCAGATTAAAGTGGCAATCTCTGGCATCTTCCATGTAACTGCGAAGAATGTCCGGAGTAACACGCGAGGGAATGTTATCACCCGGTACCCAGTCCGCACCTTTGGCAAAAAATGGCACACCATTCACCTCCAGATGCACCGCCATCTTTTCACTTTTCGCGATGTATCGAATCGTTCTAATGCCTATGCGGCGCCGGGTTTTATCAATCACAGTCCCACGGGAATCCATAAGCTCAACAACAATCGTGTAGAGAGGTTGCGATCCCATTCCATTGGGCCACCACAAATGGGGGTCGGGAATTCTTAATTCTGCTGCGCCGCGACCATGTGGCAGGGTGAACACAGTATTGGTGACCGGCTGACCGTTGAACAAGACCGTAGCTTTGGCACTCAGAGCCGTGGGAACTCCTTCCGCAGCTAATGCGAGGTGCAGTTGAGCAAAACCCGAATGATCAAGGTTTTGATCCCACCGCAACTCCGCGATCCGACAGTCAAAACCGATAATTTCAATTGGCTTCCAGATTCCGCAAGTTAGCAGTGGCCTGCACCAATCCCAGCCCCACATGTACGGAGCCTTCCGTATCCATGCTTGAGGACTCTTTAGCCGGTTTATTAGTCCGCGTTCGTTTTTATATTCCGCAACCCTCGACGCCGCATAAGGAGACGTAGGCTGAAACTCAATTTCAACTACATTCTCACCGGACTTGATGCAATTTCTGACGTCGTACTCCCAGGTGCGGTACATATTGTCGGCCGAACCGATTTTCACACCGTTTACCCGGATGGTTGCTAAGGTATCAAGCCCGTGACACCGCAATTTGATGAACTTTCTGTGTAAGATCTCGGATTCCAGTGTGAAACTTCGCGTGTAGCGCCAAACTCTTTTGCCCACCCATTGGACTTTGCTATTGTTGTCGCGGAAATAGGGGTCTGGAATACGGTTTGCAGACAAAAGGTCTGTGAAAATATCGCCCGGAACCTTCGCGGGATATGATTCGCCGCCCGCTTCCCCCTCGTGCACGCGCCACGTCGAGCCGTCAAGACTTTGCACAATCATACCCGATGGCAAGTTACCATTATCGGTGCCGACCGCCCCGATGTCCGGTCCGTCAGCCAATACCACCGATGCCGCCGCACCTGCTGCGCCGTGCAGAAATAGCCGCCGTGAAATTTCGTGCACATCCATTGGTATCTCGGCCATCGTTCGTATCCTCCTGATAGGCAAAGCACGGATTACCTGACAGCGTGCGGCGTCCCTGTAAAAATAACAATACGCATCAACCACGTAAACTAAGCAGGCTTGTACGTTTCATCCAACGCCAATTAAAGAGTGCTGACAAATCGTTTGTCGTATGGCCCATTTGCAACAACGGGGTTGCAGGTTGCTGCAAGGAAAGCTGTGAGTGAAAGGCAAGCGACAAATATTGCCACATTACCTCGCCTCCCTTTTCCATGCGGATGAATGTAGTTCACCAGGGGTCGCTCCGAGCCAATTAGAACCGACTCATGTGAGATCGCAAATCACATACCCCACATTCAGAAGCCCGTGGCCACATTGAGAACATGCAGGCCTCCAGCTTTGATCGGCTCGACATGTCCGTCCATGAACTCGGCGTTGGCGACCCCTGACGAGGGGGAATTCAAGGGCGTATTTGGGGCCGGGTTGAAGTGGCGATAACGCAGCCCTGTACCGCCCACATACGTACCAGTATCGTCATAGTTTCCGGCGATAGCTCCCACGTTTGGCTCAAAGAAATTTGGCGGAATCACAGTGGACATACTGACGCCGGCCGACGGTTGGTTGAAGCCCGTCCAATCAAAGGCGTAGAAAGATTCGGGAGACGCCGGACCTAAAGGTTGATTGCAATCGCCAATTCCGATTACCTCGGCAGGATTGGGAATATCAACATCCCGCTTTGGCGAGGAGTAGTACGGCGGCTGTATCCAGTTAAAGTGATAGGGGTTGACCCATACAAAAACATTGGGGTTGACGGAATAAGTCGTTGGAGATACATACGGCTCAGTAACCCACGGATTAGAATAGGGGACCATCTGGCTGGGACACGAAAATAATGGCATATATTTTGCGCGAAGTCCTTGATAAGAATAGCCATGCTGCATCGTGTTCCTTAAGCTCATCTTGTACGACAGGTATGCCACGCTTCCGGAACTGGCGGGAATGCCCATTTCCCATTCAAAGAGTTGGTCATTCCATGCGTATGCGAATTCATTTGGGGATGTCGGCTGTTGGTTGGAAAGCAGGAAGCCTTTATTGCTTGCGACATATTCATCCGCAAGTTGTCCCAATGATCGTAAATTAGATTCACACTGAATACTCAACCCCGACTGTCGGGCCATGGCCAGTGCCGGAAGCAAAAGCGATATCAGAAGTGCGATAATGGAAATTACAACCAATAACTCAACAAGTGTAAAACCACGAAATTTCATTTTTATACCCTTTCGATACACGGTTTGGCATCGAGGCGGGAGGTTGGATCACTGAATAGCCCAACCTCCCATGCACTCGATTGCAAAGTCACCTTTTCAGGCAACGCGACGACGCTTTAGCAGCAACAGGCCGATTCCAGCACCAACTGCCATTAAACCGATGGTTGCCGGCTCAGGAACGGGCGTCACGCCGACGATTTGCACTCCGTTAAATACCCCTTCACCGGCACCACCGGTAAAGGAAACCTGCAATGCGCCAGCTCCATTCGCCGTAGCATCGAAAATTGTATAGTTGTTATTCGTGGAGTTGTTATAAAAAATTCCCGATGAACTGCCTCCGTCCACGGTGTTGTTGAATTGGCCCGCGGCGGGAGCCCCGGTTCCGGTCGTGATGGAAAATGTTGTTATATCGCTGTTATAACCGGCGTTTTGCCCATAAATATACAGAGTATAGTTCCCGCTATCCGCTAAGCCCGTGAGGGTAACGGTTCCGGTGTTGTTGCTTGATGCGATCAGGGTTCCGCCTAATAACGCGTTGGCCGGGCTGGTAGGGTCGCCGTATGTGCTCGTGGCGGTGAAACTCACTCCAACATTGGTTGGCAAGTTGTCCGCCGTGACCAAGTTGCTTAGCGTGCCGCTTGTGGCGTTCGCCGGCTCCGACAATACGTTCCATACAGGAGCGGCGATGCTGTCTCCCGTGTAGGCACCCTGGTTGCCCGAAAAGGATCCCTGCTGCCCAGTAAAGACACCTGTTCCCTCAAACTGGACATTTACAGTATCGGCCCGGGCCGCTGCCGCCCAATTCGATGCCGATGCCACAACCGCCAAGGTTGCCAGAGTTACCAAACATGATTTTGTAATAAACATAGACATTCTCCTCTTGCTCCACCCTCACGGGCGGATGACGTAGATGCGGCGGTCACGAAAGTGGCAGCCGATTGCTTTCCATCGCCTCGCAGGCAAAGGAAGCTTTCGCAATCACCGGATTCACAATAAATCCAAAAAAAGTGAGCTGCGAACATAAACGGCTGGGCCATTGCCACCCTTCAGGTACGCCTGTTCGGCCCGGGATATCACTCCGTCTTACTTGACCTTATAACGTTTCACAGAACTCGGATCGATATGTTTTCCGACCCGAATTACATTTGATAACTTTAAGCATATGCAGGAATCAATTGACTTCCAGAAGAATAGCGTTCCCGGACTTTATTACATTACCATATCAAGCCGATAATAGATTCCAATTGATGCATTTATCGGCGATAATTAGGACGAAATAATGAATTACACAATTTCTCATACTGTTACCATATTTTTTAGCATGGTTGCGGACGACCGCACCTTCAGCCCCCGGCGGTGGCGCGTGGTGTCGGCCCATTCGGGGTTCGGAACGGACGCAGATTGGCCAACTGGTCTTGTACCGGTTCCGCGCATGGATATTAAATGGAAGCGCGACAGAGCGGCCATCCCGCCCTGCCGTTCTTCATAAGCCTTCGGCCAGTCCCTGCACCGCGTGCAATAATTTAACGTATGGGAGACAGTTCATAATGAGATGGTTTCGGTGTAGCGGCCAAATACTCTTCGGTCGATACCAAGTGCTGTAACCGCGAAAAATTTTGCATGATATGTTTGACGATAGTTTTGGCTTTGACTGCACCCGGCCCGGAATTTACGTTGACTGGAACTTGTGGGCTGAACCATCCGATATTGGACATTGGCAACTGTACTTGCCGCCACGCCGCAAACCGAATTTGTGTATGTTCCCACGCCAGCGATAAAACCCGGTAGGCCTGAGCCAACATCGGGGTAGGCAACTGAGAGATATTAACGCCATGTTCCAATTCAGTACTGGTAAATCTCGCAACCTTTTTTCCATTAATGCGCAGCTCATAATCTGCTGCCGTGAGATGCGTTACCTTCAACATCTGCCGATCAAGATCATGCACGAACCCGGATTCTCGAATAATCAAGGCGGTCGCGGCATTGGTATGCTTCATGTCAGGCGATGGAGCACCCCAAATCGAGGTTGGAGGAAACTGCGGCCAAGTTTCGTGCAACGCCATAATGGGCATCGGCAACGACTTATCAACTTGCGTCCATGAGACGGCCCCGTTAGTCACCAGAACATGCCGTACAACGGTATCCTTTGTTTCAGTGATGTGTCTATTGCCCGCATCAAGCGCCACGCTGTCAACCGTGGCCGGCGCACCCCACGCCTTGAGTAATGCCTGCGCCATCACCAGTTGGCCAGCCGCCGAAGGATGCACCCTTCCTGGAATAACATCTTTGGCCAATTTAGGACTGATTTTTTCCACCTTTTTAAGTACCGTTACCAGCGGTGTGTTGAAGTCCACAAAGAATAAATGGTCTTGCCTGGCCAATTGTTGTACGAAGTGCATATAGTGCACCAGTACCCCATTGTATCCCCCGGGAAAGCCAGGTTTCGCTGTAACATCGTCATACGGGCTTGGCCCGATAAGCACGATACGCACGCCAGGCAAGTGTGATTTCAGCGAGGCTATCAGGGTTTTATACCCCTGTCGGTATTTATTAAAAATAGCCTGATTGAACGGACGATATTGAGCGTCATTCATCCCCAAC
>DAHXLH010000189.1:0-4102 GCA_027366115.1 Phycisphaerales bacterium | reverse complement strand
TTCGGCTTTGCCACGGTTCCGCTGGTAACGCTGGGCTGCATCATGATGCGGGTATGCCATTTGAATACCTGCCCCGTGGGCATTGCCACGCAAGATCCGGTACTGCGGAAAAAATTTGAAGGCAAACCGGAATATGTGGTGAACTTCATGTTCCTGCTGGCGGAAGAAGTTCGTGAACTCATGGCTTATATGGGATTCCGAACATTTAATGAACTCATCGGCCGCGTGGACCGCCTAGAAGTTGGCGACGCGATTCGACATTGGAAAGCGCAGGGACTGGACCTTACGCCGATACTTGCCCCGGCGGTGAAAATCTATGACAACGTGGACGTATATGCCACGAAAAAGCAGGATCACGGCCTGGAAGCGGCATTGGACAATCAAATCATCCGCGATGCCAAAGCGGCCCTGGAAACACGGAAGCCGGTGCGGTTGGAATATTCGATCAAGAATATCAACCGGACCGTCGGCACAACACTGAGCCATGAGATTGCCAAGCGCTACGGTGAAGAAGGCCTGCCGGTTAATACCATTCATCTCAAGTTCAACGGCTCGGCCGGACAGAGCCTGGGGGCGTGGCTGGCCCGGGGCGTGGAAATTGAACTGGAAGGTGATGCCAACGATTATGTGGGCAAGGGACTTTCCGGCGGAACCATTGTGGTATATCCGGATCGCCGCAGCACGTTCAAGGCTCAGGAGAATATTATTATCGGCAATGTGGCGCTGTATGGAGCCACCAGCGGCAAAGCATATTTCCGGGGCGTTGCCGGCGAACGGTTCTGTGTACGAAACTCCGGAGCCAGCGCCGTGGTGGAAGCGGTGGGCGATCATGGATGTGAATACATGACGGGCGGCCGGGCGGTGATTCTGGGGCCTACGGGGCGCAATTTTGCCGCGGGCATGTCCGGCGGCATAGCGTATGTGTACGATCCGGAAGATATTTTCCTGGCCCGCTGCAATCTGGCCATGGTGGAATTGGAAAAGGTCGTTGATCCAGGAGATATTTCCGAGTTGAAAGAATTGATTCAAGAGCATCAGAAGCTTACAGGAAGCACGGTGGCAAAAGCCATTCTGGCGGATTGGAATACCAGTCTGACGCGATTCCACAAGGTTATGCCCATTGAGTATCGCAAAGCACTGGAGAAACAGGCGGCCATGGCGGGCGGCAAGATGAAGCAGGAGGTGGGTCATGGGTAAACCTACCGGCTTTATGGAATTTGCGCGGGAAATTCCCGCCAGCCGCCAGGCGAGCCTGCGCGTGCTGGACTGGAATGAATTTCATGAACATCTGCCGGATGCCAAGCTGCGCACGCAGGGAGCGCGGTGCATGGATTGCGGCGTGCCATTCTGCCAGAGCGGCTGTCCGGTCAATAACCTTATTCCGGAATGGAATGATCTGATTTATAAAGATCAGTGGAAACAGGCCATCATCCGGCTGTGGAGCACCAATAATTTTCCGGAATTTACCGGCCGCGTATGCCCCGCTCCGTGCGAGGGTTCATGTGTGCTGGGCATTAATGAACCGCCGGTGACCATTAAAAATATTGAACAGTCCATTATCGATCATGCGTGGGAGAATGGCTGGGTGGTTCCCCGGCCGCCAGCCATGCGCACGGGTAAAAAGGTGGCGGTGATCGGATCAGGCCCGGCCGGACTGGCCGCCGCGGATCAGCTTAATAAGGCCGGCCATCTGGTAACGGTTTTTGAACGCTCCGATCGCGTCGGCGGTCTGCTGATGTACGGCATTCCGAACATGAAACTCGACAAAGTGGCCGTGGTGGAGCGGCGCACGAAGCTCATGGAACAGGAAGGCGTCAAGTTTGTGGTCAATACGCACGTCGGTAAAGACGTGGATGTGCATGAACTGATGCACGAATTCGACGCCATGATTTTAGCCTGCGGGGCCACCAAACCGCGCGATCTTAAAGTTCCGGGACGTGAGCTTAACGGCATTCACTTTGCCGTTCCGTTCCTGCATGCCAATACCAAAAGCCTGCTGGATTCCAACCTGCGGGACGGGCAATATCTGTCCGCAAAAGACAAGGATGTTATTGTCATCGGCGGCGGCGATACCGGCACGGACTGCATCGGCACATCTTTGCGGCACGGCTGCAGAAGCCTGGTAAATTTTGAACTTATGCCCCAGCCACCGGGCACACGGGCACCGGATAATCCATGGCCGCAGTGGCCAAGAATTTA
The DNA here is from genome assembly GCA_027366115.1 of Phycisphaerales bacterium. GTDB lineage: Bacteria > Planctomycetota > Phycisphaerae > WQYP01 > WQYP01 > JAMDCX01. Next base: position 1,903 of record DAHXLH010000189.1, on the reverse strand, counting down.
TCGTACCGATTATGGCCATGAAGAAGCGGCGGCCGCGTTCGGGCAGGATCCGCGGAACTACCGCCTGTTGACCAAAGAATTCATCGGCGATGAAAACGGAAATGTCAAAGCGGTGAAATCCATTGAAGTGCAATGGACCGGAACCAACGGAAAAATCAGCATGACCGAAGTGCCGGGAACGGAAAAAATCTGGCCGGCCAACCTGGTGCTGCTGGCCATGGGGTTCCTCGGCCCGGAGGAAACCATTGTGAAACAACTGGGGCTGGAAACCGATCCACGCTCGAACTTCAAAGCTGATTACGGCAAATATGCGACTTCCGTAGAGGGCGTATTTGCGGCCGGTGATTGCCGCCGCGGGCAATCTCTGGTGGTCTGGGCGATCAATGAAGGCCGCGGCGCGGCGCGACAGTGCGATCTGTATCTGATGGGCCACACGGAACTGCCGTAAGGCCCCCGCCGCGTTTGACAACCCTTGCACGGTGCATTCGGTTGGAAAATGGTAGCGCGGCTGCCGGAATGGCTCAGGAGTTTATATGCCATTGAGTCGCAGAAACATTCTGAAAACATCCGCAGCCGGTTACGATGGCAGAACCCTTGGCAGCGATGAAATCTATTCCAATCGTTCCTGCCGGAAATGTTTCGCCCATTCTCCTTGGCTGGATATCCGGGTGATTCAAGGCTTGTCGAGCCGCGATGGCCGTTACGATGATAACACCAGACTGGCCGCACACGATTATGATTTAAAAATGATGAAACCGGGCATGATTGCGGGAAACGTGTTGCGAATCAGGTACGGCGCAGCCGGCGGATGTGACCATGACAATCCGCCTTCGCAAGGATGACAATATTCCGGTCTTTGCTCCGTGCGGGCAAGGACCTGAAGGCAGAGAGTAAATAAACGCACAAGCTGTTGGTTTTATTTGACTCTTATAGATTGCCCTGATGACTTCCGCCGCCCCACCATTGATAAGTGTGATTATTCCAACGTTCAACCGTGCCGCGCTTTTGCCGCGCGCCATTGACAGCGTTCTGATGCAGACGCACCGAAACAATGAAATCATTGTCATTGATGATGGCTCGACGGATCATACCGCGTCGGTGGTAGCGGAATATGGTTCCGCGGTGCGCTATTTTCATCAGAACAATGCCGGTGCCAGTGCATCGAGAAATCGCGGCATACGGGAGGCGGGGGGCACATTGATTGCCTTTCTTGATTCCGATGACACCTGGCATCCGGAAAAGCTCTCAAGGCAGGCCGCTTTGTTTTCCACTGCCGCCATTGGTGCGGCGCATTGTGCCATTCGAGTGGAGCATACCGAGCGTGGTGGAACCAAGGGACTGTATTACCCGGGTGACGCACTGGATATCCATGATGTGCTGGCCCTGCGAATTCCGTGGCCAACAGCCATGATGGTGCGGCGGGATGTATTGCTGGAAGTGGGCGGATTTGACGAAACGCTGGTGGCCTCGGAAGACTGGGAACTGTGCATTCGAATCGCGAACAAATACATTCTTGCCGGAATTCCCGAAGTGCTGGCGGAATATCAGGAAGGCACACCGGGACATCTTTCGGGCGTTAAGAGCCGCTTTACGATGGAGTGCCGCATTCAGCGCAAGTACCGCGCGTCGCTGGGACGGACCTGCCCGGACTGTCGCCGATCACTGAATATTGCGTGGAAGATTCAGCGTGATTTTCACTTTGCGCAACTGTGCGACTTATCCCGTCAGGCGTTTTTTGCGGGGAGATTTACCGAATTCCTCCGCTACCGCATGGCGGCGGTGGCTTTTGACCCCATTCGGGCAATCCGTGAAGCACCGGGGGTTCTGGCCAAAAACCTTTTACGCGGCAAAAGCCCCGACTGCCCCAATAAACCGAAAATCAAATCCTGATGCCTTATGCCGA
>DAHXLH010000186.1:0-14927 GCA_027366115.1 Phycisphaerales bacterium | reverse complement strand
TACAGTATGGCGATGTATTGGTTCCGGAGGGGTGCGTCCGCAGGCGACGCCCTAGCGATGAACAACCATCTGATGCGGCTTTGCGATACCAAACCAACGCTCTTTTGTAATTCTGCGGAACGCCGCCGCCCTGCGATACCACGCCATGGCCTTGGCGTGAGCCCGCGCCAGGCCCGCACCGTGGTCGTACAGCACACCAATGCTGTACATCGCTAAGCCAACGGCTTTCGCCGCCGCTCCGCGAAGCCACGCCATGGCCTTGGCGTAGCCTTGCGGTGCCCATCGCCGCCAAGGGGCACCGCGCAAATGTTCATTGGACGACACGTCCCCAGTTTGCGGGCGATGTTGCGGAACCTGTTTGCCTTCAACGCTGACCAGTTGGCCCGGGGCCGTTGCGGGATACTCTTCCAGTCTCGCCCGGCATTGTGCACAGAGAATTTTCCCCCGCCAGAGAGACGGAGGTTCATTGGTTGCAATCACGCGCCCACAGTTCTCGCATTTTTCCACGGATTTGCCCGTCATAACGCGACTCCTACTCTATTCCTGCAATAAACCGCATGAATTCTACGGCATATTCTGGGCCATACCAAGACTGCTGCGCCCAGTACAGTAGTCTCCGATTTTCTATGCAGCCGGGCAGTCCGATTCGCTCACTCGCAGAATTTTTCTGAGATTATGTTACGCGAACGATCCGGATGACGCCGTCAAAGAACGGACACGGTGAACCCGGCGGCTCGCTGATCATGCCGCTGTTCCCGGAACTTGACCCCCCGTTGGCTGATGGAATGCTTTGAACTTGCCCAATCCGGCGATCCGTTTGTGATCGCGCAGCAAAGAACGCAATAGCACCTCCCAGCAATGCCGTGCAAGGCCGTGAAGTGAATTCTGAAAACCGCGATAATTCCAAGGATTACACACACATGCACGTGTGTACAAATGAAGATATGGGCGCGGCAGGATTCGAACCTGCGTAGGCATAAGCCAACGGATTTACAGTCCGTCCCTTTTGGCCGCTCAGGCACACGCCCTTTTGGGATTAGTAATATACCAAAGTTTTTCCTCTCGTGCACTGTCACGCCTACAAATTGGGATTGACGGAGGGCCAGGGGGCTGTGGGCGCGAAGTGAGGAGGAAAGTGTATGGGTACATACATTGACGACGAGCACCAAAACTCACGGCCTCCTTGCGGGGTTGGCCGCAAACGCCCCATCTGCGGCGTCGCAGCGGCTCAAGGGGTCTTCGGACCCGGTTTCCGCCGCTGCTCCTTGCATCTGGAGCCTTTGCGGCCAATCAATCCTAATTTGTAGGTGCGACAGAGCACTGGGCCAATTTGCTCCGCGCAATTCACCTTCTTGCCGGGGGAGCTTATACTCTGGGGCATGAAAAATGATGCTTTGCTTATTACCAACGGCGTACTTCTGGATCCGCAGCGGCAAAAGCCGGAGAAACTGGAAGTGCTCATAGTAGATGGGCTTATTCGAGCCGTCGGCACGGGCTTAAAGGCCACAGCCCCCCAGGCTGCGGTGCTGGATGCCAGGGGCGGTTATGTGGCACCGGGCCTCATTGATATTCATGTTCACCTGCGGGAACCGGGGCAGGAACATAAGGAAACCATTGCCTCGGGTTCCGCAGCGGCGGTGGCGGGCGGGTTTACGACCATCTGCTGCATGCCCAATACCACCCCCGCCATTGATACCGACGCCCAGATTGAATTTGTCCTCACGCAGGCGGCGCGCACCGCCTTGTGCCGCGTGCTGCCGTTTGGTGCCATAACCAAGGGCCGCGAAGGGAAAGAGCTGGCGGAGTTGCAATTAATGCATGATGCCGGGGCGGTGGGATTCAGCGATGACGGCTGCGGCGTGGCCTCGGCGGCGGTGATGCTCAAAGCATTGCAATATGTCAAAATGTTTGATGGTTTAATCAGCCAGCATTGTGAAGAACCGACGCTTTCCGGCGGAGCCATGCACGCAGGCCTTACCGCAATGCGCTTAGGCCTTGGCGGAATACCGGCGGTGGCGGAAGAATTAATGATTGCGCGGGATCTACAACTTAACGCCCGCATCAAGGCACGCTACCACGTGCAGCACATCAGCACCGCCGGTGCCTGCGAATTAATTCGCCGAGCCAAGCAACAGGGGCAAAACGTTACCGCCGAGGTAGCCCCCCACCACTTACTGCTGACCGATACTTGCTGTGCGAATTATGATACCCACTTCAAAATGAATCCGCCGCTGCGTTCGCAGCAAGACGTGCAAGCCTGCATTGAAGCCTTGGTTGATGGAACCATTGACTGCGTGGCGACCGACCATGCCCCGCACGCCCGCGAAGAAAAGGAACTTGAATTTGATCGTGCCCCATTTGGTATTCTGGGTTTGGAAACCGCCCTGCCCCTTTACGTTGAAGCGCTGGTAAAGCCGGGACATCTGTCCTGGCTGGAACTCATACGGAAAATGACAGCACAACCGGCGCGCATCGCCGGCCTTAAAGACCGCGGCACCTTCGCTATTGGTTCGCTGGGGGATATCGTTATTATTCAGGCAGATGAAAAGTGGACGATTGACCCGGAAAAATCCTTCAGCCGCAGCCGCAACACGCCGTTTGGTGGCCGAGAGGTAACAGGTCGCGTGGCGCACACGATTACAGAGGGCAAAATCGTATTTGCCGGCGATAAAGCAGAAGCGGAATTTGCCCAAAGCTCCGGGAGAGGCGTATCATAACCACTGGTATTTTTTCACGCTGCGGAATTGCCGCGAGAAATCTGTCGTGCCCTTTTTGGATAATCCCGCGATGAATCTTGAGTTATGCGTTCTGGCCAGCGGTTCGAGCGGCAACGCGTCATTATTACGGGCCGGCCCGGATGCGATTCTCATCGATGCGGGAATCGGTCCAAAGACGGCGGACCGTCGCATGACAGGTACCGGGTTGGATCTTTCAAGCATTCGGGCCATTGTTTTAACACATCTTGATGGCGATCATATCAACCCCGCATGGTTCCGCGTGATGCTGCGGCAAAACATTCGCCTTTTTATTCCCCGCAATCAATTAAAACTTCTGCGCCGTCTGGCGCGGCTGGAAGATGTTCTCAAGCCGATGATGCAGTTGACCACCCTGTTTGATCAGGAGGCATTTTATCCGCTGCCAACGGTCGCGTGCACACCGGTTCGCCTGCCGCATGATAAGAAGGGCAGCTTTGGATTCGTGCTGCAAAGTCAGCAAACGCGGGTGGGGTATGCCACCGATTTGGGACAAGCGCCGCCGGAACTTGTGGAAGTATTTGCCGGTGCGGGCATCCTGGCGATTGAAAGCAATTATGATCCAGAAATGCAGTTGCAAAGCCGCCGGCCGGAGCGGCTGAAAAAACGCATCATGGGTGGCGCGGGCCATTTGTCGAATCCCCAGGCGTTGGAGCTGGTTCAACGTATTTTGGATCGGACGCTGGCGAAATATGGCCCGGAGCACCAACTGCACCACGTTGTGCTTTTGCACCGCAGCCGCCAATGCAACTGCCCGATCAAGCTGCGCGCCGTGTTTGAAACCGATGGGCGGATCGCACCAATACTGACCCTCTCGCACCAATTTCAAAGAACTGACTGGCTGGGCGCACCGGACCGCAAAGCCCTGCCCGGCGAGCAATTAAGCCTGTTTGCCGTTATGGCACAGTGACAATCTTTCAGTGCCGGAAGTGCCGCACGCCGGTGAATACCAGCACCACATCATGCCGATTACACAGGTCAATGGTCAGGTCGTCTTTTTTGGATCCGCCGGGCTGAATAATGGCTTTCACGCCGGCCGCGATAAGAATTTCCGGGCCATCGGGAAACGGAAAAAACGCATCCGAGGCAACCGTTGCTCCGACAAGTTTTTCCCCATGGCCATTCTGGCGGGCCAGATCAACCGCAAGCCGACAACTGGTCACCCGACTCATTTGCCCGGCACCGGCACCTAAAAGCTGCCCATCCCGCACCAGCGTTATGGAATTACTTTTAACATGCTTGCAGGTCACAGCGGCGAAGGCCAAATCGCTCCATTGCGCCGCATCCGGCTGTTGCCGGGAAACCACTTTTGCCGTGTTTTGCTCAAATCCGATATCATCCGCTTTCTGTGCCAGTACGCCACCGGAGATAGTGCGGAAGGTCAATGCTTCCTGCCCCGGCTTTTCCACGCATAACACACGGCAATCCGCCCAGCGCTGTTGCAAAAGTGTTAAGGCATCGGCATCAAATCCTGGGGCCAGGAGCACTTCAATGAAACGCTTTCCCGCGACAATTTTTTCCGCTGTGGTTTTATCGACGCGGCGGTTAAACGCCACAATGCCCCCGAATGCCGCCACCGGGTCACCCGCATACGCCAAATCAAATGCGTCGGCAAGCGTTTCGGCAACGGCACAGCCGCAGGGATTGGCATGTTTAATAATCGCGGCGGCCGGTTGGGAAAATTCGGATACCAGGGCCATGGCCGCATCCGCGTCCAGTAAATTCATATAAGAAAGTGCTTTGCCATGTAATTGCACAGCGCCGGCTAGCCCGCGTTTTTCTCCGGCGGCGGCGTACAAAGCGCCGGGCTGGTGCGGATTTTCCCCATAACGCAGCGTCTGTTCCAGGCACAGCACAGGGGCCAAAACCGGCGGCAAGGCTGACGCGGGGGCAGGGGCGTAATGCCCGTTTAGATAACTGGTAATAGCGGCATCATAGCGGGCGGTGCGGGCGAATGCGGCGGCGGCCAGCGTATTGCGGAATGATAATTGTGTTGCACCCTTGTGACTTCTTAGCTCGCGGATGAGCGTTTCATATTGCGATACATCCGTAATGACCGCAACACTGCGATGATTTTTAGCCGCCGAACGGATCATCGCGGGTCCGCCAATATCAATATTTTCAATGGCATGTTCCAGCGTGCAATCTTTCCGGGCGGTAACCTGTTCAAAGGGATAAAGATTCACAATCAGCAGGTCAATGGTGTGGATATTGTGCGCGTGCATGGCCGCAAGATGTTCCTGATTATCCCTTAGCGCCAGCAATCCGCCATGCACGACGGGGTGAAGCGTTTTAACTCGGCCATCCATCATTTCGGGAAAACCGGTGACTTGCGAAATATCTTTTACGCTCACGCCGGCCGCCGCCAAGGCGCGGGCGGTTCCGCCGGTGGAGATAATCTCAATGGAAAATTCCCGGCTTAATATGGCGGCCAGTTCGACCAGGCCGGCTTTATCAGACACCGAAACAAGCGCGCGGCGCACGGGTACAAAATCAGGATTCATCAAACTTACTTTATAGCTAAGAGTGTCATTGTCTACGCAAGGGCTTAAGTTCTTCCACGTCACCCTTGACGGCAGCCAGGAAAATATGGGAGGTTTTGCTGTTACGCAGAAAAACAGATGCCTGATTATAAGGCATGGTCTTAAGGACATGCCCGGTCAGGACATTGGCCACGGCAATGGTGCCGTCGGTCGTAGCGACAAATATTTCGCTGCCTTTACGCCCTACAACACGAAAACCGTGGGGAATGGGTCCCCATTGCTTCAGGCCGGTTTTCATGGAGAGCGAAAACAGACCAACCCCACCCGTTGGAACCAGCAAATGGTTCTTCAGTACAACCGGAGAGAATTCCAATTCACCAGGGAGACGGGCTATCCAGGGCGATACTCCGGTTTGCGCATCGACTGCGTAAACATTGCTGTCCATGCACGGAAAATAGACTACGCCGTGCGCAGCGACCGGGTTGGCCAGCAGATGGCCGCCAACATGGCGCTTCCACCCGCCGGTGCCGTCAGAAAGGTTGCGGGAGAAAATAATTCCGTTGCGGCTTCCAAAAACCACGGATCCGTCCACTACAGCCGGATCCGTAACGAACGAATCGCCCCGGTCAAGTTGGAACCAGAGCTGGCGCGGGGGCCAATTGGCAGATAATGCATACATCCGATTGTGCAATGATCCGATGAGAACCGTATTATCTTTCATGATCGGACTGGTCCCGGGGGCCAGGTGTAACGATTTATTATGAATAATCGATCCCGTGCGCGAATCTAAAATCAGCATGTGTCCGCTGACCAGAAGCATGAACTGACCTTTGGCGAAGGGTTTTGGCTGGGAGATGCTGCCGGCGGTACCCGGAATTTTAATGGTCCAGCGAATCGTGCCGACCTGAGAGCGAATAGAGACCATGTAGCCGTGACGCGTGAGAACAATTAAGTTGTTTCCCAGGTGCCATAATTTGGCCACGGAGTCACCCGTGTGAGCACCTAAGCCAACCGGCAATTCCCACAGCCGCTCAAATCCGGCCTTTTTTGCCGCCGCCTTGCTGATCGGCGCTGCTGCCTGGACCACGGCGGGTAAACCCATCGCCAGCCCCAACAGAATCGCCATAAAACCCAGCCGCCATCGCGTGCGATTCATTCACAAACTCCTCATCGACATAGCATCCAACTCCGAGCGTTTCAAAATTATACGCCGCAGTATTACCAACTCCACCGCACCCTTGCGTCCCGTCTCCCTTTCGTTATCGGTTCTACCGGAACCTCCGCACTATTTCTGAAGGCTTAACAGCATTTCGCAGCTTCAGAGACGGTACGCAGGCCTTACCACCCGATAGTAAACAGTGCCATCTTACCGGCAACAGCGGAATGTTCAACAAAAAAATTCCGTCTTCCGGTTTCTCCCCTTCATTGGCACTTCTTATTTCTCTAATCCGGCGGTCAGCATTTTCTTAAACTCCGCCATTCGGTCCGCGATAACCGTCTTGTTGGCTTTTTTCAGGCCGTCAAGTGAAAAACCCTGTATCGTGAAACTCGCCATCACCGTTCCCGCCACCACGGCCTGCTTGACATGCAAGGCCGACCACCTCGGCAACCCCGCAAGATACCCCAGCATACCACCGGCAAAGCTGTCCCCGGCACCCGTGGGATCGATGACCTTTTCGGTCGGATAGGCCGGCATCGGAAAAAGCATGTCCTCATATATGGTTAAGCAGCCGTGCTCACCTTTTTTCAGCACCACCATGCGCGGGCCGGATGGCTTAAGCATTTTGCGAATTTGCTTCATTGCCGCCGGGAGATTCACCTGCCCGGTCAACAAACGCGCTTCCAAATCATTGAGCACCAGTCCATCCACTTTTTTCAGACTCGCGATTAATTCCTTCTGATATTGGCTGATCCAAAGATCGCGTGTGTCGGCAACCACCAGTCTGGGCGATTTTACCTGCGCCAGAAGCTCCATTTGCAGGGCCGGATGCGTGGCCGCCAGGAACACAATTTTTGAATCGGTGAACTGTTTAGGAACGGCAGGCGTTTTTTCAGCCAGCACGTTGAGAACCACGGCAGTGGTCGTTGCCTCATTCATGGTCGGATCATAGCTGCCGCTCCAGCGGAAGGTTTTGCTGCCGGCCCGGCGTTCTAACCCGGCGGTATCAATATCAGGATGCTTAAAGGCGCTTTCAAAGGATCTTGGACAATCATCTCCCACCACCGCCACGAGGCGCACCTTGGAAAAGTTCGCCGCCGCCCAACTGAAATAAACCGCCGATCCTCCGATGATATTTTCCCGCTTTCCATGCGGTGTGGTGACACTATCAATACCAACGGATCCGGTAACCAGCAGGGACATAGGCATTTCCTTTCAACTATCGTTCAGCATCGCCGTCGCGCAATGTATAAGTGCATACAATAGCCGATAAGCGGCAATCCGTCACAGTGTTGCGGCCGGTCTGGGAATCCGGGCGTCCTTCCAAGTAACGGCTCGGTGCTCTGAAGTCACAGGTATTGGTGCCGCCCCAGTCAATGCCCGACTCCCACGCTGGTATCTGTATTTCAATTTTTCGCTCGCATTTGCCCGCAGACTATCGTAGGATAGATTTTGGCTATATGAGCCGGTCTGAGAACAGTGCAGATGTACGCATTATTCTCAAACATGCTCCGGAAAATGAACGGTCACGGATGATGAATGGAACTGAACAACATAATGAATCAGACGCTTCACAACGCTTCATAGAGCGGCGGTCGGTGGTGTTAATTGAGAATCCCGAGGAGGTCCCTCGGCTGGCGGCACGACGCAAACTCAACTCGGTGATAGTGGCGGCAAATGACATCAGCCTCGACGCCATCGCTCATGCAGTGGTAAGTTCACCGCGGAAAGCGGGAGTACTGGTAATTCCCTGGCTGCCTCGGACGGAGATTTTCCCATTTCTTCTGCGCGGCTTTCATCGCGTTTTGCCGTTATGCATTACCGCCTTTCCGGGAAATCCCAGACGGCTATGCGACGCCATCACGGCCGGGGAATCCGCCCGGCTGATTGGCGCGGTACCGGATATTGCTTTGGCGGCTGTCACTCTTTTCCGAGCCGATTTATCCGCCTTGTGCCTGCCCAAACACTGGTTTGATCAAAGCGGAGATATGGCCGATATCCGCGCCATGAAGATCGAGGAAGATGGGGCCGCAGTGAAAATTGGCTCCCGGCGATGGGAATCGCACCAGATCATCAGCGCGTTTGACGCCAATTTCCGTCGGACTTTGCGGCGAATGGAACTCACGCAGAACGATTCTCTCGGCGGATTGATTCGCAGTGCCCGTAAGCAACGCCGGCTCGGGCGGGACGAATTCCCCGGCATTGATTCTAAAACCATTGCCCGCATTGAACGCAACGAAATCAACCGCCCGCAGCGTGAGACGCTTCGTCTAATTGCCCAAACGCTCGGCGTGCCCGTCGAACAGCTCATGGAGAAAATCAGCCAGCCCGCAGTTGATTCAACGGCACTATCGTCTCGGCCGGCCCATGACAGCGAACACTCCGCCAGCGCCTGAGGGGAAAATAATAACCTATTAAAACTATAGGCATTAGGTTTTATTATGGCAGATATAAGCCACAAATATTGATATTTCATTGACTATTCAAATTCCTATCTGTATGATGGGATTTGGTTATTTGGAGTTGTTGAAATTATGAGCACAGAAACTGGTAACGTTGTGACCGCCGATGGCAAGAAGCTTAATAAAGTGGAAGCCATCAAACTTGCGAAGGACGGCTTGGATGTCTGGGAGAATATTTTTCAATATGCGGCCGCAGAGGTGACCCAACCGCTGAAGGAGCTTTTAAGCCCTAAAGATTTTGAACTATTCCAGAAGACCATCCCCAACGCCAACAGTGCGGAAGTTATCCGCAGCGCCCAACGCAAGGCCAAAATATCCGAGGAGGACTTTGTCCGATTGCGGTGGTTCGGCATTTATCAGCATTTGCCCAATCTTTGCCACTTTATGCTCCGAATCCGCATTCCCAATGGTTTTGTCTCGGGCCGACAACTTCAGGAGGTGGCGGACATTGTGGAGCAATATGCCAATGGCTTTGCCGATATTACAACCCGTCAGTGTTTTCAACTGCATTGGCTGACCATTGAGGCGCTGGCGGAAATACTTCCACGCTTGGAACGCGTGGGCCTGGTGAGCAAATTTGCCTGCGGTGATACACCGCGAAATGTTGTTGGCTGTCCGCTGGCAGGTCACCTGGCCGATGAAGTCATTGACGCCACCGGCGTGGCGCAAAGCACCAACCAGATGTTCCTCGACGGGAACAAGGAGTTCAGTAATTTTCCCCGCAAATTTAAGACGGCTCTGGCCGGATGCCATCTGCATTGCCACCAACCGCAAATTAACGACATAGGCATGTTCGGCGTCAAGCGGATCAACCCGCATACCGGTCAGGAAGAGTCCGGTTATGGCGTAACGGTGGGCGGTGGATTATCCAGCCAACCTTACATCGGCCAAGGCTTGAGGGTGTTTATCAAGCCGGAGCAGGTACCGGCCGTGTGCCGGGGAATTGCTCACATTTTCCGTGATCATGGCTATCGTGAAAAACGCACCCGGGCACGCATGAAATATCTGGTCTCGGACTGGGGATGGGAAAAATTCCGTGACTATCTTGAGGCGGATATCGGCTTTAAGCTGGAGCATGATGACAACATTGCGGCACCGGAATTTGCCCCGCATACCGATCACCTTGGCTCAGGCCCGCAGAAGCAGCCCGGCCTTTCCTATATCGGCGTACCGATTGAACGGGGTCGTATCAGCGGCGGGCATTTGCGCGCGGCCGCGGAAATATCCGAGCGATTTGCAGGCAAGGAATCGTCCCAACTGGCCCTGTCCAATAAGCAGAATCTTATATTTCTTAATATCCCCAACGAATCCGTGCAGGCCATGACCCGTGAACTCGATGCCGTCGGGTTGCCGCCCCACGCCCCGCTGTGGCGCACGAGCCTGATTTCCTGCACCGGCACGCAGTTTTGCAATTTGGCCATTGTGGAAACCAAAGAACGCGCCAAACGCATTCTGGCGCATCTCGAGGCGCATGTCACCATCGACACGCCGATTATGGTCAGCGTCACCGGCTGCCCCAATAGCTGCTCACAATATCAGATTGCCGACATCGGCCTGATGGGCGTGGTGTGCAACTTCCGCGGACAGCGCGGCACGGAAGCCTATCAGATTGTGCTCGGTGGCGGCCTGGGTGTAGATGCGGGCTTTGCCAAAGTTGCCCTGAAAAAAGTTCCGGCGGATTATGTTCATAAATCCATCCAGCAGATTGTGGAAGCCTACAAGGACAATCGTCTTGATGAGGAAGAAAGCTTCCGGCAATTCGTGCAGCGCTCCGCGCCCGAGCAACTGACCCAATGGCTGAACATTCCGGAGATGGCGGAAGTCGGCACCATTTCTCCGGCAGCGTACAAGAGCCTGGGCAAAGATATTTAAGCCGGCTCATGGGTAGCGATAGTAATCAGCGGAACGCCCACCAGTCAGGCCCACAGCCTCTGGGCCGCAATTATCATTGTGGCCCAGAAACGCACCTTATGCGGTCAGAGACGGATATCCTAACCGCCGATTCCGCATCCGTTTAAAAAACGCGCACGATTTATACTTTCAGCGGCTTGGATACAATTTCTCGTATCAGGCCGCTGGGAAAGCGGCGACTGGCGGTAATGGCGTAAAAGCTCTCGGTGATACCATCAATACGGTGCCACTCCACGAGTGTGCCCGCGGAAAGTTCTCCTTTGACAACCACGGGGGGAACCAGCGTCAGCCCATTGTGATCGCGTGCCAGCAGGCGCAGGGTCGCCATGTCGTCGACTTCCGCCGCGATGATGGGGCGAATTCCCAGCCGGTCCATCATCACATCAAACAGTGATCGAATACTGCTATCCAGACTGGGCACAATGAGCGGGATCTTGCGCAGGTCCTCAGGGAAGCGAAAGGGATGAGCCTTCTTCAGAGGCTTACCGATCAGGCTTGCCACTTGCTGACTGATTAAATGCGAATGACCCGCCATTTGCAAATCCGCCCGCAGCGGCAAATTGGACAACACCATATCCAGGGAATGTGCTTGCAGAGCAGCCAGCAATTCGCGCATCGATCCGGAACGGACAACCAACTCGACGTCAGGCCGGTTAAGCAGCGGCGACAGCATCGCATGTTGAAAATTTCTCGATAAGGTGGCGACCGCGCCGATGCGCACGATTTGTCGGCGACCGGGTGAACGCTGCTTCAGTGTATCAATTAATTCATCGCCGGTGCGGAAAATGACATCGGCGTAATCCAGCGCAAGGCGGCCGGCTTCGGTAAGAATCAGTCGCCGCTTTTTACGCTCAAAAAGTTTTTCCCCCAGCGCCTGCTCGAGCTGCCGCAAGTGAATGCTTAACGCTGACTGAGAAATATTCAAATTCAACGCCGCTCGACTTAGATTTCCCGCATGGGCTATCGCCCGAAAATAACGCAAATGATGGTAGTTCAAAACGGCCATAGCGATATTCTATAAAATATATGAATTCTATGCAATATATATATTGTACTTAATTCATGTGATCTCTAAACTTTGGACGGTTTTAGTAAAGGAGTCACCATGTTTGAGTCACTGCGCATTTCCGCGGCCATATTACCCGCGGTGAGCTTGTGGGCCGCCAGCCTGGGGTGGGCCAAGGGAAGCATCTCAGTTCAGCAACGCAACCGTCTTGTGGTGGGCGCTGGGTGGGTCGGGCTGGCCGCGTCGATACTTTGCACGCTCATGACTCTGGGCGCCAAGCCCCTGGATGTGAGCATCAGCGGACCGTTGTCCGAGCTGATAGGGATATATATCGACAACCTGGCGGTAGTAATGCTGATGCTCGTAAGCTTTCTAGGCGTAATTATCATGCGGTATTCCGCAAGTTACCTGGCAGGACACGTGCGACAAAGGCAGTTTATGACGTGGCTGGCCCGAACGATTGCCGCCGTATTAACTCTGGTGATTGCCGGCAATCTGCGGCTGTTCTTTCTCGCTTGGATAGCAATGAGCCTGTGTCTGCATCAGTTGTTGATATTCAATGCGAACCGTCCCGGCGCAATTTTGGCTGCGCGGAAAAAATTCATCGTCAGCCGATGTGGCGACTTGTGCCTCATTGGCACCTTGCTGGTCAGCTATTACACGTTCGGAACCTGGAAGTTTCAGCCGCTGTTTTCCGCCGCTGATTCCAGTTTGCACGCTGCCGGCGGAAACTGGATCGCCTGGCTGCTGGTTGGAGCAGCCTGCCTCAAGTCCGCGCAATTCCCGTTCCACAGTTGGCTTCCTGACACCATGGAAACCCCCACCCCGGTGTCCGCATTGATGCACGCGGGAATTATAAACGCCGGTGGATTTCTGCTTATTCGCTTTTCACCGGTGCTGCTCAAGTATCCGGCACCCCTGATGGCTCTAACGATCGTAGCGATTGCCACGATTATCACCGGATCCCTGACCATGATGACGCAGACCAGCATCAAGCGGCAATTGGCTTACTCAACTGTAGCGCAGATGGGTTTTATGATGCTGGAGTGCGGCCTGGGGGCTTTTGGTCTGGCTATGGTGCATCTGGTCGCGCACGGCCTGTACAAATCACATTGCTTTCTTATCTCGGGAAGTACGATTAAAAAGGCCCCCATCGTTCAACTGAGAAAAATCCACCGGCTGCACCATCGCGTTGCGCATACGGTGGCCGCGATATGTGTGATCGGTATGCTACTTGCAGCCACGGGGCTGATAGTGCATAAGCAAGTGCCGGTCAATCATCTGCCTCTGCTGCTGACCGTGGGAATATCCTGTTGCTTGCTGGTCTGGCGGGCGATTGCAAGCCGATACAGCAAGGCATCTTTCATGCGATGGACTGCGGGGCTGGCGTTGTTGGCCGCAACCTATCCGCTACTGCTTCTGGTTTCCGACCTGATCCTTGGTGCCAATCAATTTGTCGCCGGAGGCTTTGGCACCGGAAACACACCGCCCGAATCATGGGCTATCTCGCTGCTCCTCTGCGGGTTGCTCCTGGCGACGGGGATATTTCAATGGCAGGTCATCAGCGGCCAGAGGCCGGCGTATATGCGAGCCTTGTACGTACACGCCGTAAGCGGCTTTTATATCGGCACTGCAGCCAATCGGCTTACATCGTGGATTTGGTCCGTGAAGGATGGCGTTTCCAAGTCGGTGCCTCTGCTAACGCAGCCCCAGTCCGGTCAAGCTGAAACTATCTGAATTTGAAGAAAGGAAGGTCCACCCGTGAGCCATAACATCAACTCAAAATCTGTTAATGAAATAGCCGGAAACGTGTTTGAAAAGATCACCCCCGTCTGGCCGCTGGACGGTTTTGTCGCAGTAAACCCGATGTGGGGCTTTATTTCTCAACGGTTTTCTGACGCGCTCCAGACGATGGAAATCGCCACTGGCCAGCGAATGTATATGACAGAAAGCTATTATGCTCAAAAGCTCCGCATCGGTGAAATCAGCCTCGCCGATGTGCAGCAGTCGCTTGAGCGCCGCGCGGCCCGAGGATGCCCCACAGGATTTTCCGATGCCCAATCCGCAATCAAGGCCCTTGAGACTCGTGGTCACGCGACTGCGTTAAGCGATAAAGAGAGGCCTGATTTTCAGCGCACGAGTGCCCCTTATCCATCCACCATGTTTGATCGCCTGCCGGACAGTCTGCGGCAGGCGCTGCTGGAACACATTGCGTCGTGGTGCAGCATCTATTTTGATCGTGGTCAAGCCGCCTGGAACATGATCGATCATTCTAAAAGATTTTTCTCTGCTTGGCTGGATATGGCCAAACTGGACCGTATGCCGGAAATCGCCGGGCTGAAGGGCTGCCGTGCATTAATAAAAACCATGCCTCAGCTGCCATCTGAGGCACTGGCGCGTGCCCTTGAACTAATCGCTGTCCCTCAGCATCTGCTTGCAGACTACCTTTATCGCATTTTGTTGGACCACATCGGTTGGGCCAGTCATTTGAGGCTTCATAGCTGGCATAATGCAATGCCGTCGGAAGACAATCCTCTCTTCGACCTGCTGACCATACGAACCATTTATGAGGCCGCCGCATTAAACCACCTGCGGACACACTCTGTGATCCCACCCGCGAATTTCTCGCCGGAGAGTCATCAACCGCGGCACGCCGAGTCTTCCGAACTTTGGCTTGAAGCCCATGAAATATCTTTTGAGCGACATTTAACCACGGCTCTGCACCAGCGTCTGACCCATAGCTCCTTGAACAATTCCCCTGAGCCACGGCCATCGGCCCAGTGTGTATTTTGTATCGATGTGCGGTCTGAACGCATGCGGCGAGCACTGGAGCAAGTGGCTGCGACCGTTCAGACCATCGGGTTTGCCGGCTTTTTCGGATTTCCTGTACGCTATTCACGACTCGGTGATGAGCATAGCACGGCCCAATTTCCCGTGCTGCTAACGTCGCGATATCAAGTCGCCGAGTTGCTCGATGGGGACAAAGCAGTATCTCAGCAACGATCCTCAGACTTGCGCAGCAGCCGAGAATTTTCCGCCGGATGGTCGCAACTGACCGCCTACGGCGTTTCATCCCTGAATTTTGTCGAGATGCTGGGGTTGGGTTATGGAGGCAAACTGATACGCGACGGCATCGTCCAACCGCCCGAGAAA
>DAHXLH010000185.1:0-4524 GCA_027366115.1 Phycisphaerales bacterium | reverse complement strand
ATCCGCTGCCGTGACCGCCACATCTGCCACAGGCACCTGCAGCGAAGGCTGTGTTATGAGGATGTAAAAATGTTCTCGTATCATCCTCAATCATCCACAATTTCCCGTGTAGCGTGGCGCTGTCCACGGGGCCCATAAATGCTGGAGAACCACCCGGCTGGCGGTCGTGGTAAGACACAGGCGAGGCAATCGCATTAATGTACTTGCAGCGCAGCAGCTTGCCCAACGCACGGTCTGCGGTGTAGGACGTCGGAAGTTCAAAGTCGTAGCCGTAGAACGTCACAACCAGGGAGCGGTCGGCGGTGGCACGTTTGACAACTGCCGCGAGTTGCATAATCCGGCCCGCAGTGTCGTCGCTCTGGTAGTTCAGGTAATCCACATAGCGCCGTTCGCTCGGCTTATAAAATGGGTAGTTTGTGGCAGGCTCCGGCGGCGGAATGGTGACCGTATCGAAAGAGGCCTTGGCATCGCGCCAAGCCGCCCTCAGGGCGCGGTCGGTACCGTAGCGGCGTCTGAGCCAACGTGCGAAAGCGAGGCGGTTCGATCGCGAATAGTCAAAGCTCGGCAGTGTACCGTAGTCGGGAGTAAACCACTCGCCTGTATTTCCATGGGTAATATGGTATCCGATGATATGCATAGCGTAGGGACTCGCTTGGATGTGTCGGATCAGCGCTGTTAACGCTCCTGCGGTCGCGCGATACCATCGGCGCGAAGCGACAGAGCTCATCGGGTGCGAGCCATTCGTGTAGCTGACCTGCTGCGCCGGGTGGCTGGCGCGAAAACCCGCAACCCCGCACCAAACGCGCGGGAGTAGCCATGCTTTCGGGTCATTCTTCAGGACAAATTTGCACTCCCTGTCCACCTGCTGGTAGCTAGCGGACGGGTGTTTGGGATCCGGGAGTCCGCCACCATAGTGGCAAGTAAAGGTAACGATACGGATGCCAGCTTTGGCAGCCAAGCTTATTTCCGACGCCGACTGCGCGAGGCTTGCGGGGTCATCGAGAAAAATATTGACGAACAACATAAGCGGCGGGGTTCTCTGGCCATTAATAAACAGTTGGGGGCACCCGTTGACCACTCGCACTCGCGCATCGGCCTCCCGTTGGTTCTTGCGCATTACGGACCGCCCAGATGGGACATTCGGCAACGGTACGGAAGCTCCCCTCACTTGGATAAGGGCCGAGGTTGCCAAGAGCGCCACGACAAACAGAAACCGCAGCGGCACCCGATAAACGCGGTCACCGCGCCAGCCAATTGGCAGATCATCAACCATAAAAGTATCGCTCCGAAAAAGGCAAAGGCAAAATTCAAACCATCATGTGCGCCCGCTGTTGGTTTGCAACACGAGCAGCTATAGATCATGGGCTTTGTGGCAGAACGTTGTACACATGCAACCCGAATTGCCTGACGACTCCGACGTGGTCATCGGCGAACGCCGCGTTCGCGACGCCACTGCTGGGAGTACTCGTCAACATGTGGCGGTAGCGGACGGAGGCCAAGAGGCCCGCCAACGGGTAGTCGGCCGAGGAATCGTCGACGTTGCCATCTCCCCAGGAGGTTGTGGGTCCGATTACGCCGGTCATGTTGGGAGTTGTGCCGTTGTACACCCCCGCGTAATATCCTAAAACGGTACTGTAGTTTGGGTACAGCGATAGATTGTAGTTCCAAGTGAAACAAAATGCGGAAGTTCCTCCTGCGTTGGGGGACTGGCAAGAATCAGCAAATATCACAAAATGGGACGGGACCTGCACGACGCCCATCGAAAGGGTTGTACTTGGCCCCGTGGCCGAGGATCCCTGCGAACCCATACGCCAACTGTTAACGAATAGATTAGGGTTCGCACTGTAGTTCTGTGGAAAGGTGTACTGGGTTTGCGCACTGAAAGAGCTGGAATTCTGCAGCAGGGCGGACGGACAATCGAATAGTTGCACCCACTTCGTGGGAATGCTCGGATCTGTTTGCCAGTTGCTGGGAATTACATCCATGGGGCTTTTGATCCCGCTGGTTGCGTCGAAAGAAAAAAGGAATTCGCTCCAGCCAGTGGCGAACCAATTCTGATACCCGCCGGGACCGTTGTCGAAAAGCCAAGCGCTGTCACCCTGAATTTGGCGGTATATCATGCCCGGTGGTGCCATGTTGTTGTACGTCTGTGCGTACTCGATCGTAAGCTGCCCCAAGGATCGCAGCTTCGCCGCACACTGGATGCTTTTGGCGTCTTGGTCCGCCAAAGCCAGTGCTGGCAGCAACAGTGAAATTAGCAGGGCGATGATGCTTATCACCACCAGTATTTCAACGAGCGTAAAACCGTGCAGCCTAAACATCTTGGAGCCTCTATGCTCGCTGTGCGAGCAAGTGGAATCGTCCACTAACCGAATGGGCTGCGGTGTGCCGCGACCTGCGGCGGATGTACCGAGACCTGTGTTGCTACTCATTGGTAGCCTCCCAAAAAAAGAATTACTTCGTTCTCCAACTCCACGCCAGCCGCAATGGCCGACAAAAATGGAATTGAGAACTGCCAGAACAACCGAGTTGTCTCATCGAGCAAATTCGGAGTCTGTCTTGGGAAAAACTTTTTCGACCTGCAACCTCCTTTTCAAAAGCGATTTAATTGTCTCTTCTCCACACTGGCCGAACCATCAGCAAATATAGAGTCGAAAATTCTTGACCAATCAGAAGTTAGCACCGGCGCAACTTCTTTTTCACCTTCCTCACGCCAATGAACACTGACGTCAAAGATAAGTCTACGCCAGAAGGCCAACCATGTGTTAGGCTGAAACGTGCAATGTTGTTGGCTAAAACGTGCGATGTTACTCCCTATAAAGAGTTGGGATGTGTTAAAAGGCTTTGGAAGCGATGGCGCTACCGGGAGTGTACTGCAAGCGCTGCATGAACTGATCCGGAAACCCGGAATATTTGACGCGACATGCGCAGGCGTCGTGGTATAATGTCATCAGCAGAAAAAGAAGTTGCGGCGATACTGAATATGAATCTGTTCAGCCTTGGCAGTTATGTGAGATTGATATGATTGAATTCAAAAAACACAGGTGGCGGTTGCCGCCGTGCCACTTGCCGATCTACCTTAAGGAGTGGATTCACCAAAGCGGAGACGAAGAAAAGCATGATCACAATTTCCTGGAAATCGTGATCATTTTGGATGGTGGTGCCGAGCACCGTTCTGATCAGGGCAGTGGGCCGCTATCCGCCGGGGACGTCATTGTATTACAGCCCGGAATTTGGCATAGTTACCACAATTGCAATAATCTGCATATTTATAATTGTTGCATTGGCATGGAAATATTGAAAACCTATCTGGCGTGGACCCTTCAGGAGCCGGCCATTGGACCGTTGCTCTCGGGGGTGGCTTCCGGCGACAGACTGGCTCAATCACTGGTATTTCATGCCACATCACAACCCCTGCGGCGAGCGCGCACTATTTTATCGAGATTGGAAATGTATCTAACCCGTACCACCGCGCCGCATGCCGCCCCTATTATCAGCGCATTGATGTTGTTTTTCGACGAACTGGCTTATGAGTTTGTGCGTCAACATCCTGGATCCGTCGTTGCAACCCACGCCACATCGCCGCGCGTTGCCGAAGCAATCCGGATTCTGGAGACAGAAATGGCGAGACCCTGGACCCGGGAAGTACTGGCGGCGCGGGTCTTTAGCGATCCGGCTCATCTCGGTCGCCAGTTCAAGACCTCCACGGGCCTTTCGCCCATGCACTATCTAACCAAACTTCGAGCTGAACGGGCCGCCGATTTGTTATTGCGCACGGACAAACCCGTTGGTGCCATCGCTGACATCGTTGGCTGGCCCGACGCATTTCACTTCGCCCGCCGATTCAAGGCGCACTGGGGACTCTCCGCCACGCAGTATCGCAAGCAATTGCATCCACAATAATGCTTCAGCGAAAATTCAGGCCAGTTTTTCACCTTAAAGACTTGGTCATAAATATACCCATAGATATAGCTCGGCTATGGCGCGTATCTTTTAGGTGCCGGGGCGATGGCGACGCGATCGAATTCCAGCAGGGTCCCCTGGTTGCGTTGAAATTTTACCGTGTCAATATTGTAGCTGGTCAACGCCTGGGCTTCGGCGATTTCTGCGTGGCCCAAGTCCTGCTGGGCATTGAGTTCCAGTGCAGGAATGTCGGGGCAAGGGCGTGGCCGGAGCGTTCCTCCACACCCAGGCCGCGCAGCACGTCGGCGGCGGGCCAGATGAATTCGTCGCCAATCAGCGGTGAAATTCACCAGATCGCTTGCAACGTCACGGACAATGTTCTGGGTGCCCTTGAGCATCTGGGTTAATGCTTGCCGACGCAACACGCACCGGCGCGATATAATTTGCCGCGAGCCGCACGGCTGCCAGTCACGAGAAAGCCTGTTTAAGGGGGGCTTGGGACAATATGCGTTGGAAACCACCAACACGTTTCCCATCCGGCGGGGCCGCGCGGATTCCACGGCGGTGCGGGAAGCCATTCGACGCCTGAATTGCGGCTATTTAGTGAACTTATTTCCCGAA
>DAHXLH010000168.1:0-12888 GCA_027366115.1 Phycisphaerales bacterium | reverse complement strand
AGGCAATGGGGATCGCGGAAAAAATCGCCCATGGCTCCGTGCGATTTTCGCTCTCGGAATTTACCACCGAGGCGGAAATTGACCAGACCCTGCACGTGATCCCGCAAGTGATCGCCCGCCTCCGGCAGGTGCTGCCGGTGGCGTAGTGGACAGGAGTTAGGAGCTCGAAGTTAGGAGTTAGAATTGGAATCGCTTCGCTTTCAGAAGAATGCGAGATGCGGCTTTGAAGTGCGTCGTGGCAGCCCAGCGATTATGGTGACAGGCTTTCGGAATGGACAAGTTATGATGTTCGGGCAATTGCAAAATCAGATGAAAAACGATGCCGCGGGGATGGCCACTTCTGATTCAGGGCTGTACGCGGTACAGATTACCCCGGCAGGGGCGGGGGCCATTGCTGTGATCGCGGTTGTCGGGTTAGCGGCAAGGTCGTGCGTTATGCAGTTATGCACGCGTGCGAAAAACCTGCCGGTTAAAGGCTTCATCCGGGCGACCCTCCGGTTTCAAGGGCGGGAAATTGATGATGCTCTAGTGGTCTGCCGTGAGGAACATCACTTTGAAATCCATGCCCATGGCGGCACGGCGGTGGTGGAACAAATTTTGGCCGCCCTGCAAACGGCGGGGGCAACGGTGCGGGAAGGGTTTGAAAACCTGCCGGCCTATCAGGCTTTGCAAGATCAAACGGTATCCCCGGCTCCGACTATTCTTAATGAAGTGCTGGCCGCCCTGCCAAGTCTGGATAATTCCTTCGCAGTGCGCCTGCTGGCAAGTCAGCATATACAGGGCCTGGCCGCATGGGCCGCCCGGAGCTTGACACGATTAAAGAATTCCTCCCACGCTGATGCCCTGGGGCGTGTGCAGACGCAGGCCCAGTGGATTTTGGAGAAATCCCGTTTTGTTCGGCACTTTATAACTCCGCCGCGGATCGCCTTAATCGGCCGCCCCAATGCCGGAAAATCGACGCTGCTCAACACACTGGCGGGGCGGTCGGCAAGTATCACCAGCGACCTGGCCGGCACCACCCGCGACTGGGTGGACGTAATGATTCGTCTGACCGCTGGAGACGTTTCACTTAACGCCATTGTTGTGGACACCGCCGGTATGCGCGCCACGGATGATCCGCTGGAGCGCGAATCCATTTTGCGTTCGCATCAGCAGACATTACATGCTGATATTACCGTATGGGTCATTGATGGCACGCAACGTGATGAGCCGGTCCCCACATGTCTGGATTTAAACGGTTATTCACGCGTGATTTACGCCGTCAACAAAACCGATCTGGGCCTCAATAATAAACGCCTGAACCCGCACGTCCGCGATGCAGTCTACATCAGCGCCCTAAACGGCACCGACATCGAGGAACTGCATTCCGCCATTCTCCAAGCTCTGGGCGTATGGAATTGCCCAATACATTCCCCGCTAGTCTGGACGCAGCGACAACGCAATCTGCTGGAAATAATCGCCAGTACGCCCAGTGGTGCATCCGTCCCAGCGAGCCTGACCGAGCTGCGCGGTGTCACCACGAAGCTCGGCCTGGAAGAAGAGTCACCGTGATGTAATTTTACCTCCAAAGCGCGGAGCGCCGGTGTTTGGGTCTTGGAGGACCCTGTACGCGGTGGTAAGCTATAATTCAATTGGTTGGCGGCATACACGGAGATGAATCCTATGGCCAAGGCAAGTGTTGATCCGGCGGAGTTGCGGCGGTTTGCTCAGGGGTTGATGCAGTTTAATAATGATCTGGAAGGGCTGATGTCGGGATTAAATTCCCGCCTGCGGTCTCTGGAATCCAGTTGGCGCGATCAGGAGCAGCAGAAATTTGCTGAAACTTTTGATCAGGCGGCCCAGTATCTGGGGCGCTTCATGGAGTCCTCCACCGAACATGCCAAGGTTCTGATGAAAAAAGCTCAACATATAGAAAAATATCTTAACGAGCGATAGGACTGCATCATGGCCGAGAGCGCTCGCGTTGAATCTGTGGAATTGCTCACTGGCTTTCAGGCGGTGCTCTGGAAGTTTCAGACTGCGGCCAATGCCGCGCTGGAAGATGCTGATTCCGAGCTGCGCCGCACCATGCTCTGGCTGGAAATTGAACAGGAAACCTACTGGAAAGATCAAATCCGTAAGCGCCAAACCGCCGTTGAACGGGCCAAGGAGGCGGTCCGTATGAAGAAACTTTTCCGGGATCATTCTGGAAAACCGCTCTCCGCCATTGAAGAACAAAAGGAATTACAACGCGCCATGGTCCGGCTGACCGAGGCCGAACAGAAGTTGGCCAATGTCCGGCGCTGGACGCGGGCCTTACAAAAAGAAGTGGAATTATATAAAGGTTCGGTACAGCGCCTGGCGACCAGTGTAGAATCTCTGGTGCCTGCGGGCGTCGCGCATCTGGAACGGCTGGTGGCGGAATTACAGGCATACGCCGCCATTGCAAGCCCCGGCGGTACAGGTTCAGAAAATGCCGGGCCGTTTACTTCTGCCCCCGTGCCTGACGACGCGGTTATGTCGCGTGGCTCGCCGGCTCCGGAATCGCAAACCCCGCAACGCCCTGAAAGCGAACCAATACTTCCCAGCCCCGAAGAACGCCGCAATGCGGTGCCGCAAAAGCAGTGGCCTTTCGCTGCTCCGACATTAACCGATTTACAGCTTAGTGCCATTGAACCCTTCACCAGCGATGACCAGACATTAAGCCCTCCAGCGAAGATAACGTTCGCCCAATCAACTGATAACCAGCCCGGCCTGCTGACGCTACTTCGCACAGAGCCGTTGTCACCTGAAGACACAGGCTGGTGCCTTATGCCGTTGGGTAAGCCTCACGGCCCCTGGCGGTCAATTACAGTTGCTGAACTTGCACAAATGAGTCCGGAGTGGCTAAAAATTCTGAAACTATCCGTGGGCTTTTCTGTTATATTGAATCCAGCGGGAGTTGCGGAGATCAAAGACCCCCAGGGGCGAGATGTCGGGGCGCAGCGAAAGTAAACGTACCAGCCTGTCGCTGCGAGGTACAAAAATGGTGCAGGAAAAAGGCGGACTTTTCTATGGGTGTTTATGAAGGTCGGGGGCAGTTGGCCAAGGCGCTTAATCACCTGCAGCTAAGTTGGGAGGAAGTGAAGTTCGGCTGGAATGATGCCGCCAGCGCCCGCTTCGAGAAAAAAATTCTTGAACCGTTGGGTACCGACTTGCACGCGGCCGCCAATGCCATGGAGCATATCGCCATGGTACTTACCCAGGTGCGGCGCGATTGTCAGTAAACCATCGGTGAGGCGTTCATAACTATGACCCAGTTACACCAACAGACTCAACCACCCGTTTCGCCGTTGACCGAAAAGCATGGAGTCACCTGCCCCCGGCGTGATGCGCAAAAATCGGTACTACGCGACCTGCTGGCTCTGGCCGTGCAATGCACCACCGATGAGGCCCAGATTGAACGGCAATTTCGAATCGCCAATGAACAGGCGAAAAAACATCTCGATAACGCGCTGGCGCAAATTGAGAGCCGATATTCTCTTGATGTTGAAAAACTCACAGCACAACGGGAACACACCGCCGAAAAAATTGCCGCCGATTATCAGGATCGTCTGGCACAATACACGGAAGAATATAATCAAGCCCAGGCGGCCATCAAATGGGAAAACGCCGATGCGCAGCGAAAAGTCCGCAATCAGATAGAAGAAGCTAAATGGCTGGCTGAAGGAGAGGTTGAAACGGCACGCAACCAGATTCGCGCTGAAGATGAAGAACTAAGCAAAGTGTTTCATGAGCATGAACAGGCGCTTGCGGAAGTAGCCCAAGCCGCAGCCGCGTTGATGGGGCGATGCTTCCGTCGGCCGCCGGTGGCAACGGTAACTCCCGACGCCGCTGCGCTTGCGGGTCAGGACATGCGGGCTGCCATGGCGACACACTTGGAATCCGCCCGGAAAGAATTGGCCGCCCTTCGACGATTATTACTGCCGCGGCTGGTTTACGGCGTTACTCCGTGGATATTCCTCGTAGTGCTATGCGGGGCGGCGGGTGGGCTGGCTTACGGCCTGTCCGGTGCTACCCCCGTGCAAGTCAATGTCATTGCCGCCGCGGTAGGTGGAACGTTTGCGGTTGCCATCGTTCTGGGGTTGGTTCTCCGTTCCTGGGCCAAGGCCGGTTTATTGGCAATCCATCAGCCACTCAATCTCGCCGTTGCCCTGGCACAGCAGGCGGCAAAAGAACATGCGGAAATAGTGGCCCAACGGCACGAGGCGCACTTTGCCGACACGCGTGCCAAAGCACTGCACGAGCTGCAGGAATTAAAGCAGAAGGCCGCGGCCGCCGCTCAAAACATTGAAGCCAAACGCACCGCCCGGCGACAGGAGTCCCAGCAGCAATATGACACCAGCAAGGCCGAAAGCGATGCGCAACGCGCCGCCGCTGTTCGTGCCGCGCAAGAACAGAACGAATCTCAAAGTCAGGCCCTGCGGAAGCAGCACGATGCGGATATTCTGGCGGCACAACGACAACACGATGAAGGTCTCGCGGATAATCGGCGGCAATATGATCAGGCCATGCTGGATCTGAAAAACCGGTTGAAAAATGGTTTGACGCATACGGCGGACCCATCTTCTGGTGAACACACTAATGGGGATATGTTGATAAAAGAAAATGTTTGCCGCGCCGGCACGCCATCATGGGAGAACTGGACCCCCTCTCATACATTTCCCAAAATTATCCGCTTCGGTGAGTTTGCGGTAGATCTCAGGCGGGCGGTTGCCGCTGGAGCCAAAGGGGAAACGGTAAAGCTGGAATTCCCGGGGGTGTTTGCCGCGCCGGCGACGCTGGAATTTCCCTTTGGGGCCTCCATGCTGGTGCGCTATGATCGTACCGGGCGGCCGGCGGCGCTGCGGATGCTGCAATCCGTGATGATCAGTATTCTCACTCAGTTGCCGCCGGGGCGGGCGAGATTTACCATCATTGACCCCGTAGGACTGGGGCAGAATTTTGCGGGCTTTATGCGGCTTGCAGATCATGATGAAGCGCTGGTGGGAGGACGTATCTGGACGCGCCCCGAACAAATTGAACAGCGGCTTGCCGACCTCACAGAACACATGGAAACGGTCATTCAAAAGTACCTGCGCAATGAATTTGCCACCATTGATGATTACAACGCGCAGGCCGGCGAATTGGCCGAGCCATACCGTTTCGTTGTTATTGCTGATTTCCCGACGGGGTTTGAGCGCGATTCTTTGCGAAGGCTGGCCAGTATTGCCGCGACCGGTGCGCGTTGCGGCGTGTATCTGCTGGCGGCTGGTGACATGCAAATGCCTGCCGGCTCGGCAACGCAGTTGGAAGATATCGCCTCGCACTGTGTCAATATTGTACAGAAAGCGGAAGCCTTCAGTTGGAAGGATGATGTGTTCGGGCAGTTCCCGCTGTTACTGGATCAGCCGCCCACCGAAGAAGTCTTTACACCGCTCTTGGATAAAATTGGTCAGGCCGCCAAAGCCAACCAGAATGTAGAAGTCTCCTTTGATACTATTGCGCCGGGCAATGAAGAATTCTGGTCGCTCGACAGTTCTGACTCCCTGGCTGTCCCGATCGGCCGCATGGGGGCGACGCGACTACAAATGTTGCGACTGGGGCGGGCGATGGCTCAGCACGCGCTTTTGGCGGGCAAAACCGGTTCCGGTAAATCCACCCTGCTGCATGCGATTGTGACAAATCTGGCAATGTGGTATTCACCGGATCAAATTGAGCTGTATCTTATTGACTTTAAAAAGGGCGTGGAATTTAAAACCTACGCGACCCATCATCTGCCTCATGCCCGGGCGATTGCGGTGGAAAGTGATCGGGAGTTTGGCTTAAGTGTGTTGGAACGTCTGGATGTGGAATTGGCTCGCCGGGGTGAATTATTCCGCAAGGCCGGCGTGCAGGACCTGCCGTCGTATCGTCGCGGCCCCGACGCACAAACCATGCCGCGAACGCTGCTGGTCATTGACGAATTTCAGGAATTTTTTTCCGAAGATGATAAATTGGCCCAACAAGCCGGATTGTTAATGGATCGTCTGGTGCGGCAGGGCCGGGCCTTTGGCATTCATCTGCTGCTGGGTTCACAGACTATTGGCGGTACTTCCGGATTGGCCCGGAGCACCATCGGACAAATGGCCGTGCGCATTGCCTTGCAGGTCAGTGAGGCCGATTCGCAGATAATCCTTGGAGATAATAACTCGGCGGCGCGCTTGCTTTCGCGCCCGGGTGCCGCAATTTACAATGATGCCGGCGGTTTGGTAGAGGCCAACAGCCCCTTCCAAGTGGCTTGGCTGCCCGATGAAAAGCGGGAAATTTATCTGGATCAAATCAGCAGCCGGGCCAACGCCGCTTCATTCCACCACGAGCCACCGGTCATATTTGAGGGCAACGCGCCTGCGGATGCTCAGATGAATAAACAACTGACCGCTCTGCTGGCGGGCGGCAGGCCCAGCAAAATTCCCACCTCAGCCCACGCCTGGATTGGTGAGCCGGTGGCCATTAAAGACCCTACGGTCCTGACCCTGCGGCGGCAAAGCGGATCCAATGTTCTGCTGGTCGGCCAGCAGGAGGAACAAGCCCTCTCACTGATGGTCTGGTCGTTAATTTCTTTGGCGGCTCAGTATCCCGCCGGTGGGGCAAAATTTTATATCATGGATGGATTGGCGGCGGATTCCCGCTTGGCCGGTACGTTTGAACGCCTCACGCCCGCATTAGGTCCGGACGTGCAAATCGTCGAATGGCGCGGCATCGGAGATACCATCCACGCAGTCAATCAAGAGGTTCATCGTCGACTGTCCGAGGAGTCGCCCAATGCGCCTGAGACCTTTATTTTCATCTACGCTCTGCAGCGTTATCGCATGTTGCGGAAAAACGAGGACGACTTTAGCTTCTCAATGTCCTCGGGCGATGAAGCCAAGGCCCCCAACCCGGCAAAGGAATTTAGTGAAATTCTGCGGGATGGCCCCGGCGTCGGTATTCACATAGTGACATGGGTTGATACACTGGCGTCCCTGGAACGCACCTTTGAACGATCCGCCCAGAGAGAATTTGACAATAGGGTGCTCTTTCAAATGAGTGCTGCGGATTCCAGCAGTTTAATTGACTCTCCAATCGCCAATAATCTGGGCTTCTACCGCGGTTTGTCATGCAGCGAGGAGCAGGGCGTCATGGAAAAATTCCGCCCCTACGCCCTCCCCGGACCCGCATGGATTCAAAGCCGGCAACACGGAAAATAGCAGTTTTATAAAGCCAATAATCTTTACCCAACTTTTAGTGCTGGTAATTAATGGAAATTGCATAAATAATTATCACGCTATCCGGTTCGACATTTTTTCTCCCGGCTGATATATTTCACTGCGAATAGTGGCTCATCAGAGGTTAGGCAATGGCATTGCGGAGTAACTTAGAATGATTAAATTCGGCAGATCAACTCGGGCTTTTAGCATGGCGGCGGCAGGTCTTATCGGCATGGCAATCTTGGCACTGCCCGCCAGCGCTCTGCGGGCAGAAAATTTGCAACTTCCTCTGAAATTTCAGTTTGGACCGGGGCGGCATGTGCCTGGTTATATCCAGGTGCTGCCCAATATGGCCTATACTCCCGCCCGGGGTTACGGTTTCGATTTGGGCTTTAAGGTAAAAGGCGTTCATCGCAGCAATACCCAGGGCGTACGCGGTGCGTTTGTTACCAGTCGCAAGCCCTTCTTTTTTTCAATTAGATTGCCCTCGGGAAATTATAATGTTTCCGTGACGCTGGGGGATCTGAAGGGAAATTCAGTTACCACGGTAAAAGCCGAACAGCGGCGGTTGATGTTCAGAAAAATCGTCACCGCGCCAGGAAAATTTGTAACACGCACCTTTACGGTCAATACCCGCACACCGGAAATTTCCACTGGCGGCAAGGTTCGGCTCAAGCCGCGGGAGATTGGCTCCTTGGAATGGGACAACAAACTCACCGTTGAATTCAGCAATACGCGTCCCTGTTTGTGTGCCATGACCATAACCAAAGCTCATCCGATCACGATCTATATCGCCGGTGATTCAACGGATACCGATCAGCGTTTTGAACCCTGGTGCAGTTGGGGACAAATGTTCACACGCTTTTTCGTGCCGCGCCGCGTCGTGGTGGCTAATTACGCTGAGGATGGTGAATCCGCCAACAGCTTTATCTGGGAAAATCGCTTAAAGAAGGTCATGAGCCTGATTCGTCCCGGGGATTATCTGTTTATTGAGTTCGGCCATAACGATCAGCATGAACGCGGCAAAAATGCCGGGCCTCAACATGAATACCGCACGTCCCTGCTCACGATGATCGCGCAGGCCCGCGCCCACCACGCCATTCCCGTGCTCGTTACACCCATGGCCCGGCGACTGTATCGGCATGGGAAAATTTACAACAGTCTGGTCGGCTTTCCGATTGAAATGCGGCGGATTGCCAAACAACAGAATGTACCCCTGATTGATCTCAATGCAATGAGCACCGAATTTTTTAATTACTTGGGACCTGATGAATCGAAAGTAGCTTTTGTAGATCGTACGCATAACGATGATTACGGTGCCTATGAAATCGCCAAATGCGTGGTACTGGGTATTCAGAAGGCCCATTTACCGTTGGCTGCATTTATCCGGCCCGGAATAAAGCCCTTCAACCCTGCCCATCCGGACCCGGTCAAGGCCTTTCATATTCCACGCGATCCGCAATATTCCACGGTGAAACCTTCAGGCTGGTAATACAGCCTGTGGAATAAATATGGCCATTGGGTAAAATTGCAGACGAAACGGGTGATATTTCCGCAACCCTTAGGGGACTGGTGCGTTCTAGCCAATGAGGACCCAATGTAAGGGCGTGATCCAACCATCACGTACATGCAATGTTTCGACGCCTGCGTCGTTATTATTGGTCGTATGGTGAAGGTCTCAATTGCTGCATAACAATGGTGGTTTTGTGAAACTTATCGACTTAAAACGACCGGATATAATAAAAGCAGCGGTTGCCGTTCTGTTGATACTGTTTGCTGGTATCTACTTGGTACTGCACTTAGGAACGCTCTTTGGTCGCCCAACATCTGATGCTGTGGCCTTTTACCAGGTATTCCGACCGGCCGGTGTTGACCCCTACCGTCCGATCAGTGCTGCCAATCCGGCCAACCCCTCATCCAAATTTGCTACCGTCACGTATAAATTCGCGGACGCTCAGGGTGCTGTAGATGTTGTCAGCTATCCCAGTGATGTGACGCGGGCCTTGGCCGTGAAGCTGCTTAGCGCCTCCAAGCCCGGCGTGCCCGCCTGGGTCCAACAGGTTAAGGCGGTTTCCGATCCGGCGGGACAGGCGCTGATGTTCGCCCAGTTGCGCGGTCCATGGTTAATGCGGCGTTGGCTGCTGGACGCGCATCTCACTAAAAGTCAGATGAATGTGGTAACTCTGGACCAACAGGCTTTTCAGACGTCCCTGGCGATGCTGAATCAATCGCAGCAGGAAGGGCTGGTTGATCCTGATCTGCTGGGGCGGATAAAAAAGGCGCTCCAGGCGTTTTTGAAGACCAAAGGGCACGTCTCCAAAGCCGGCCCGAGAAAGGATGCCGCTATACGGGTCATGGCTCTGGCTCGCCGATACGCCGCTTTGATTCAGGCTCGTCGGACCAAGGCGATATCCCGGTACGTTGCCAAGATCATGGATCAACTCTCAAGCCAGGAAAAATCGGCTCTTGCGGCGCGCATCGCGCCGATCATGCGACGCTTTAACTAGCGTCCGAAAAAGCCGACGTCGCGGGGAAGTCCAGCTGTGGGAAGAGTTTGATTAAACGCTTAAAAATAAAGCGTTCGGTGCTTCATTATCGGAAGGGGAAATTTTATGGACGTTCACTCATGTAACATCGCTTCCTGACCGATGATACAAGTGCCTGTTCAATAGTGCGTGTTCCCGGAGGGAGCCGCATGGACGCCTGAAAATACTGTTGGTTCCGGCGTCGGTGTGTGTATCTTGTTTGAGCGGATTGATTATGTCAGTAGATGAATTAGTGGAATCACTGCGAAAAATGGTTGCTCCGCGCCGCACCTTGGGCGGTGCCGGATCTTCCCGCAATGTTGTGGCGTTTGCGAAAGCTCCGGCCGCCACCACGGCTCTGCCGGCTTTTTCAACCAGCGTTGCGGCACCGCCCCGGGCCATCAAAATGATCGCCCTGGATATGGATGGCACGCTACTTAGCCCCAAAGAATCCATTACCCCGCGCGTTCACCATGCGATCCATCTGGCCGCCAAAAGGGGCATTCATGTTGTACTTGCCACCGCCCGGCCGCCGCGGAGTGTTCGGTTTTATCATCGGGCGTTAAAGCTGCAAACCCCGATCATCAGCCATAACGGAGCGCTGATCTGGGATGAAAATCAGAAATGCGTGCTGCGGCATATCAGTTTGCCCCATGCCCTGGTCCGCCGGGTCATTGACTATGCCCGACTGCGTTGCCCGCAAGTTATTCCCAGCGTGGAAATTATTGACAAACTTTATTCCGATCACTTCGGGATTGTTCCGGCCGATGCCGTTCCCACCGGGCGAAGTTTTAATCCGGATGTCATTGCCGCGATGGAAACCTTCCTGCACGTGCCGGTAACGCGCATCATGTTTCATGCCAAAGCCTCCATCATCGAAGAGTTATGCCAGCTACTGCCACGGCGTTTTGAGGATCGTATCGGCCTGTTTCGCAGTGATTCACGATTGCTGCAGATCGTCGCGCCGGATACCAACAAGGCCATGGCCCTGGATTTTGTCTGCAAGTCCTATGGAATAACACGGGATAATGTTCTGGCAGTGGGGGATAACGCCAATGACCTGCCCATGCTCCAATGGGCCGGCGTAAGTGCCGCCATGGCCAATGGCCCGGAGCACATACGCAAAGCGGCGCTGCATGTTGTACCCTCCAATCGGGAAGATGGCGTAGCCGTGGCCATTGAACGTTTCGCGCTGGCGTGAAATCGGGTCTGATATATACTCATGGCATGCAGGACACGATCGTTCAATCCCCACCCGCCGCTTTGAATACCGCATGCCGCACGACCGGTATTTTTTTTCGCCTGTTGGATTTCGGAATTTTTGCTGGTGCTCTGGTCAGTGTCATTACATTGCAATCTTGGCGTTGGTTGGACCTGCGCTTTGCCGGGGCATTTGTTGCATTTGTCCTCCCATGGATCTGGCTGGCCAGTCTGATAATTTTGCAAATATTGCGTTTGCGCCCGCCGCTGGATATGTCACCCGACAGCACCTGGCGGCTCAATCGCATGTTGCTTTTGCCGTCGGCGTTAATTGCGGTGGTTTTACTTCTTAACACCGTGACTTTTTATCATTTGAAAATGACCCTGCACGGACTGATGCCGTGGTACATGCCCATGTCCTTGCCGGTGCTGGCGGCGCTGCTGCTGTGGTTTATCGGGCGGCCGGATTATGCCGTCAGCGCCCGCGCCGCCCAAGCCGCCGCGCGGCCTGGCCCGTGGCGTAGCATCTGTTACAGACGTTATGATTTTATCGCAATGGCCGCCATCACCCTGATTTTTTTATGGATATTTCACGGCATGTTTCTTTCAGATCCTCCGCCGCCTGGCATGGATGCGGACGTGGCCGTGGTGCTGGGTGCGGGAACCGGGCCGGGTGATACCTGCGGCTACACCCTCCGGCAGCGCGTGCTGGAGGGCGTTGCGCTTTTCAAAGAGCACCGGGCGCAACGGCTGCTGCTGACCGGGCGTGCTCCACGTGGAAAAACCAATCCATATAAAAACGAGCCGTCGGCCATGCTCAAACTGGCCCTGGCTCAAGGCGTGCCGGGAAAAGCCATCATTGTGGATTATCACGGAAATAATACCCGATATAGTGCTTATGATGCCGCGGCACTGGTGAAAGCATTCCATTGGCATAAGGTAATTGCGGTCAGTTCAGATTACCACTTGCCGCGCACCAGCCTGGCTTTTCGACAGGTGGGCCTGCATGTTTGGACGGTTGCGGCCCGCCGCGGCCAGTGGCAGCAGACCAATCCGTGGGCGATCGTGCGGGAACTCGTGGGTTATCCTGTCTATTGGCTGGATCAAAATTATCACCGTCCTCAGCGTGTGCCATGATGCCAAAACAACTGCATATCCGCGTAATGAAATCCTGCCAGAAACTAGAGGTGCTGGAGGGCACCATGCTTATTAAAAGTTATTCCTGCATCACGGGTTCCAATATCGGCGATAAAAAAATTGAAGGGGATCGCAAAACTCCGGAGGGGCGTTTTCATATTGTTTGCAAAAATCCGCAAAGCAAATTTCATCTGTCGCTGGGGTTAAATTATCCAAACAAAGAAGATGCGGATCGCGGTCTGCAGCAGGGATTGCTGTCTGCGGATATTTACAACCAACTGATCCATGATCTGCAATACGGTGATATGGCGGATGAAGATGTGCAAAACCGGGTATGGAAAACGCCATTGGGTGGCGAAATATTCATTCATGGCTGCGCTGAAGGCCGCTCCGGCACCGCCGGCTGCGTGGCTCTGACGAATGCCGACATGACCGAACTTTACGCATTATGTCCCGTGGGAACCCCGGTCGAAATTATGGCATGAAGCGGGCCGTCCGATCAGAGCAGGAATTTGGAGACAGGAGATAGTAGAGCAAATAAAGCCGCGGCATAAGAGGGGCCGTCGCCGCAAAGCTGCGGCCCTGCTCTGCTTTCCAGCGTCAGCCCGGTAGTAAAATTGGCGGTAAAATTTGCGGGCTTGAAAATGGTGGGAAAGCAAGTAGGATAGAGGCTCTGAAGCACCAGTAGCTCAGTTGGTAGAGCAGCTGACTCTTAATCAGCGGGTCCAAGGTTCGAATCCTTGCTGGTGCATTAAAAATCATCAATAAAGAAGTTGGGATCTGGCGGACGAGGTTACGGG
>DAHXLH010000137.1:0-3750 GCA_027366115.1 Phycisphaerales bacterium | reverse complement strand
CTGCTTGAAGTCGTTGGCGATGAATTGCGGTCCATTGTCGGAGATGATCCTTGGGGTGGCATGGGGGTGCATTTCTCTGGCCTTCTGGAGGATGATCTGGATTTGTGCCTCGGTCATGGATTGCTGAATCTCCCAGTGGATGATCGCCCGGCTGTAGCCATCCAGAACACTGCACAAAAGCATCAAAAGCGAGTGTATCCGAATGCAAACACCCTTGTCCCTGGAACAGGCCCGCAGATCGGTGGCCAGCTTCGTAAAACACTACAACACCGTGCGTCTGCACAGTGCCATCGGTTATCTGACACCGGCCGACAAACTGGCCGGCCAGCAGGAAGTGATCTTCCAGAAACGAGATCAGAAACTCGCCGCGGCGAGGGAACTGCGCCGCCAACGGCGCGCCGATGCGATGCAAACCGACGGCAGCGCTGAACCACGCAAACAACCGGCAGCTGTCAAGACAAAGTTAAAATGTCCGGACCGGGGCACCGAACGGCCGGGCCGCAGATTCTCCCGAGAGACTGAAATAGCGATGCCAAGCTCTTGGTCCGCTCAAGTTTCAATGGGGCCGGACCAGGACGACGCGTAGAGCGGGGCAGAACCGAGGGCGGTACCCGAAAATAGTAAGGTCCCGGCAAGCACCCCTCGCACGCGTAAAGCATGAGGGAGGAGAGTTGTAAGTCGCCCCGCCGGCGATAGAGGCGGGTGCGGTATGACATTGCCCGCAACAACCACGCGACACACGCCGTATTTTCAGCGTGTTAAGCGCCAGACTGCCACGGCGGGACCACCCGCATTCAGCGTCGGCTACGTTGGAGAAACAGGAGATTTTAACTTTGGCCAACGCGGACATTTTAACTTTGGTATGACAGCAAACAATCGGCCGCTTGCGGATTGCCGTCGCAAACGGCATAATCGAATTTACGAAAGCCCACAGTCCCTTAGGCACCGGGACTATTCCTCCTGTTCAGGCTGAACCAATACAGTAGCCGCAAGAGATCATCCAAGTGGTATGGCAAGGTGCGTTCCGGCGGAAGTTGGAAAATGGCACCGCTCTATTCCGACAAAGCGGCCAGCGTACGTCGGTTGCAGGAATTGCAGAGAATGGCCGATCAGAAGGCCACCGGCATGATTACCGTGGCAACCGAAGCCGCCGACAAGGCGCTGGTGGATCATATAACGGATCGGTTGGCCGATATGGAGCGGCAAGGCTGCTCCGCCAAGCATGTCTACACCATGCGAACAATGCTTAATCGAGTTCTGGCGCTCACCGGCTGGAAAAATCTTTCCGACATGACGGCTGACAATACCGCCAAGTTGCTCGACCTATTAAAAGAGGAGGGATTGAATGCCCAAACCATCAACCGCTATATTGCACACCTCAAGGGGTTAATCCATTGGTGCCAACGGCGCGGACGCCTGGGGCATGATCCGTTAGTGAGCATCCAGAAATTGCAGGAAACCCCGCGTCAGCGGGCGGGATTGACGCGAGAGCAAATAAATCGTCTTCTTGAATCGGCCCCACCGGACCGTGCCGCAGTCTATCGGTTTGCCGCCCTCACCGGCCTTCGCCGGTCTGAATTACGGGCGTTGCGCTGGGATGATATCCATCTCGATGCCTCAGTTCCGTTTATCCAGTTACGCGCTGAAACCACAAAGAATAGGAAGGCAGATCAATTGCCGCTTCACACTGATCTGGTTATTTCGCTTAAGTCGCGGATGCCAAGGCACAACGACCAGCCGGTATTCCCCCATATTCCAGGCATGAAGGCGTTCCGGAGCGATCTGCGATCAGCCGGTTTAGATGAGAAAATTGATTTCCATTGTCTTCGCCATACATACTGCCAATTGCTGGTGCGCGCGGGGGTATCTCTCAAGATGGCACAGCAATTGATGCGGCACTCGGATCCCCGCCTGACCAGCAACATCTACGGAAGGCTGGGCATTTTGGATACAGCCCAAGCGATTCAAGAAATTAATCTAATGGGGACTGCGGATCGCAACGTAAATCTGGAAACGGCACCGGGAGTTCCGGAACCGCGCAACCACAGGCGCAACCATGGAACGTGCTTTTCAGGACATATTGGTACATCAGTCCGCACATCATCGGAGGGTGATCCGCTGGAATCAGAGGATCATGAAACCATTGAAAATGCGGGTATTTGCGCTATTACGCACACCGGTTCATTGAAAGCGGGCGATGGGACTCGAACCCACAACAGCCAGCTTGGAAGGCTGGCGCTCTGCCATTGAGCTACGCCCGCAATTCAACAAAGATTATAACATTAAAAACAGAAAACGCACGGGCTTTTTTGACAACTTTGCCGCCGGCACCAGCAAGTGCCAGCCCATGGCTTCGAGACCAGGTCCGACCATCGAAATTTGATTACCTCGCCTTGTTTTCCAATCAAGAGCATTGACACGCTGCGCCAGGCTACAGGCAGCCCCGAAGCGTTCGAGGCTCGCCTCGGTTGAATCTTTCGGCCGGCTCCACCGTTCGTGGGTAAGACTCTAATCTGATGGTGCCCAAACGTGGACGTTTGCCCGCTGACGTGGCGGGCGGGCATTCTGGCGTGCGCTTTTACTGATTTTCCAACTGAAAATAATCAAAATCGGCACATATCGAGGTTCCACGCAGGTCCTGTGCACAAACACCGGCAAAAGCTCCGGTAAAGCCGCCGGCGTAATCGGCTGACAGTTTGGTAAAATCGCAGGTTATGGGAAACGCGTGCCAGTTTTCACCGTCGGCCGAGGCGTAAAACCGCAGGCTTTCATCATGAATCATGGCTTTTAAATAAACCCGCGGCCAGTGAGAAACAGCCAGTTGGCTATCGATATATTCACTGTATACGCCGGCATCAGTCTGCACCACGCCGACCACTTTTCCCATTTGTTCATGAT
Organism: Phycisphaerales bacterium; assembly: GCA_027366115.1. Classification (GTDB taxonomy): domain Bacteria; phylum Planctomycetota; class Phycisphaerae; order WQYP01; family WQYP01; genus JAMDCX01. The sequence goes on along the minus strand of DAHXLH010000137.1, from coordinate 852 downwards.
GCGTTACCCGCAGGTAAAAATGATTCCGGGTGTCATAATACACAACCAGCCCCGCGCTTTGCGTAAAGTGTTCAGGCTCAAATTCCAGTGCCGTCTGAGCCGTTGTGCAAAAACTCCGCACGCGCCGGGCCAGCAAACTCTGCTCAAAGAGGCTGTGCAATGATTCGCGCCCGCGCAGGCGCAGGAATCCGGGACGCTCGCTGGTACTGGCCCATCGGGGTGCCACCGGCTCGCGCAGAGACTGCCAATGCGGGGCCAGCGAAGCAGCATCAAAATCATCCCATTGCTGATCAACTCCCCACGGATGCGGCGTGATTTCCTCCGGCAGCGCAACCTGCAATGCCGGATCGGTGCCGCCGGATTTTAATCGCAACCAGCCATCGTCGCTCCAGATGACTTCTTGAATCGCGGTCTCCCGGCCCAGGGGGCAGCGTCGAACCGGATACAGGGGCCGGCTGCACAGGTGCGCAAGATACCAGCGGCCTGACGGTGTCTGCACCAGCTCGCCATGGCCCGCTTTTTGTAATGCAGCCCCCGGGCTTTTGCGGCTGGTCAGCACCAGCGGCTGCGGATCGAGTCCATACGGGCCTGTGATATGCCGTGATCGCGCCATGGAAATGCCATGATTCCAATCCGTTCCGCCTTCCGCCAGCATCAGGTAATAGTACCCATTGACTTTATAAACATTGGGTCCTTCAATCAGCGGCTCTTTGCGGCAGATATTGATGATCGGCCCCACAAGCCGGTGTTCTTCCCGGGAATATTCCTGCAGAACAATGCCGCCGAACCGCGGGTGCGCGGGGCGGTGATCCCACTGCATATTGACCAGCCATTTACGGCCATCATCATCGT
>DAHXLH010000121.1:0-2889 GCA_027366115.1 Phycisphaerales bacterium | reverse complement strand
CAATTTATGAATCGCTGGTGAAAAAATCGCTGGGTCAAGCAAGGGTCGCTGGTAGCCTTGTGTGCCGCTACGGCTCGGTGATCAGCGGGTGATTCTACTTCAGAAACCCAAGGCCAATTCCTTGGTTCGCGTGAACAGTTTGCAATCAAATATATTAATTCATCCTTTATGTAACGTCTAACGATCTTTCCCTTTTGGTCCCATATCTTTCCGCACCAAATGCTTGTTGCGAAAAATTTCCGTTGGGTTTGTGTTCGCTATCCGGCGAGTTAAGATATTTTAGCACTTGGAAATCTCGGACAGACTCCTGAGTTGAGAATCTGGCAGTGCCGCCGTATCAATATGCTCGCGTCCGCAGTGCGTGGAAAAAAAAGGAAAAACAATGGGAATTTTTCAACGCCCAAACAGGCATCAATCCGGTACCGTGCCGCAGCGGATAATAAACCGGCTGGCCACAGCGATAGCGGGATTCACCCTTATCGTAACGCCTTGCTTGGTGGCGCAGCCCCCGCGGCCATTGCGGCTGGCTCGCATGACACCGTTGCCTATCCCGCGGCACCCCATCGCACGGGCGGAAAAGGAATTCCCTTTTTTTTCACATCAGCCCATCGCCAGCGCCGGCTTCAATGCCTTATTTCTACCTTTTCACCATGCCTTTGCAAAAGCCTCGCATGGTTTTAACCGGGCGCAGGCATTCGCGTTTTTATTCTCTCTGGACTTGGATTGGGCACCGGGCAGTTATTGCAACCGGCACGCCTATTTTCTGTATAACCGTAGCGGGGCCAATATGGTCCACCTGCTGCGGCATTATTCCAAAGGCGCCATTGCGCGGTATTTTCCAGGCTGGAAAGCCAGCGTAGCCGTGGGGGGCACATTAAAACATGGCGTGGGCGGCTACACGGCCAAAATAGTGCTCTACAATCGTCAGGGGCACCTGATTCATACCATGCATTACAACACGCCCATGACCTTCTGGAAGCTATTGGCCACCGTGGACGCGGGCTTTATGACTTATATCGGGGAGCCGCCGTCGCCGGCGTTGGTAAATTATCTCTCAAAGCCTCGCTGCCGAAACATGAAGTGCCTGACGGAACTAGGAAAGGCCGCTTTTCTTCCAATCCAATCCACGCGGGCCTTTGCACTATTTCGCGAGGTTCTCAGACTGGATCCGCATTTTGCGGAAGTACGCTATTGGTTTGAAAATCAACGGAGTTGGCGTGGAACACTCGGCGACGATATATTCGAGTCTGAACTTGCGCAAATCCTGAAGGACCGGTTGAGCCCGTACGCGGCGATCATATTTGATCCCAGTCGCTGCCGTAATCCGCAATTGGCCGCAAAATTGGCGACCTTAGAACCGGCAATTCTCGCGGAGTCAAAAAAGCTCACGGGAGCCGACTCGCCGCTGGTGCTTACCGAGGAACTGAACTGGAAAACTTATAAAGTCTGGAGCGTTCCATCGCTGCTGCACCGCGCTACGCAGGTTGCGGGTTTATATCCCAATGATTACAACCTGCTGCAAGCGCTTGCCCAACTGTATGAAAATCGCAAGTTCATGGCGCAAAATAACCCCGACATGGCCGGGGCCATTGATGCTGTGGCGATGGGCGACCGGTGGCTTCCTGGAGATGGGCTAAAAACCATGGGGCGCATTGGCCTGGCGAACGCCGCCTCGTCCACAGGACATGCCCGAGTGGCGGCGGTAATGCTTTTACAGTCTCAATCGGCACACAACCGGGCAGCCGGGCTTTGGGCGCTGGCGCAGTTCGGGCAATTTAATCTCATCGTTCGATTGGCACCGCACTTTCTGGTCGGCCAGCCGGTGATCTCCGATGAAATTGTTGCCATCTACGCCTTCGCCGCGGCCGCGCAGGGCGATCGCCCGGTGCTCGATAGCATCATCCGAACCTATCCAAAGGAACTCCATCAACAGGGTCTGCTGCGCCCGATGAAGTATTGTTCCAGACGTTTGGCGGGAAAAAACACAACGCAAATGATATTAAATCAGCCCAAAAGGGTGTGGCCCGGGGAATACATATACATCTATTTACAGATCGAACGTGACTTTAGCCGCCGCCAGGAAGTATACCTGAATACTTTCAGCAGTCTCTTTATCCAGAATCCAATGGATCGACTTAATTGGTTCTATATAGATGTGTACACCAGGCAGGAGCCTCACCCTTCACCGGACGATCCGGACTATTACAACGTGCTGCCTTGGATATTCCCTCATGACCCCTGGGCTAAATTGGCCGTGCGGCAATATCTTGCCCGGACCAAAGCCCGTCCGGCCCGACCGATGAACCCTGATTTTGTGCTGTCTAAGTTTGCCGCGCTGAAGCCCTATCAGCATCGGGAAAGTGGGAACAGTGGCTTTAACCTGGCAGTATTCAACCTGCAGTTGCCGAACATTTCGATATTTAACCAAATGGCGGCGGTGCATCAATTCGTTCAAAAAAGGGAATTCACAAAAGCGAACCGAATGGCGCATGTGCTGTTCTGGTATGCCCAGTTGCATGACTTCCCAAGTATGCAGTTGTTTTTCCGCCATCTCCTTTACCTGGAGACGCAGGCCCAACAGGCATCTAAAAAGTTACGACTCCGGAAATAGCTGTGTGCCCGCCGGAAAATCCCTCGGATCACGCTTGCTTTTTTTTTTCAAACTTGCTATGACTATGGCATCGACGGCGAATGGCCGGGGCTGCGGTTCCGGACTATTTGCTATCCCGGCTTGCCGGGACGGCGGCCTGGTTGGGCGCTGGTGTAATCTGCCGTGCGGCGGACGCTATGCTAACCTTTCCAATGCAGCCGATGTTGTATGAGGTTTTTATGTCCAGCACTTCCCTTATCGGGGGAGCGGCCTCTGCGCCGGCTTCCAAAACCACCAAG
>DAHXLH010000120.1:0-3508 GCA_027366115.1 Phycisphaerales bacterium | reverse complement strand
CTTGGGGGTATGGCGAAACTCCAGGCGGCCCACCAGCCGCCGGGCACGCTCGGGATCGAACACCTCGTAAAAAGCGCCCTTGGTATGCGTATTGAGGTTGTCGCATACCAGCACCACGCGCGGACAATCCGCGTAACGTCCCTCCAATAATCGCGCCATTCTCCCGGGCTACTATTAAAAGTTGTGGACGGGATAAAAGAGGCGGCGTAACCTAAAGGTTGTCTTTGATGTTCTTTTTTTAGGAGTACGCCACCATGGGTAAGAGTATGACAGAAAACACAAAATTGCCAATCCCCTTCGCGTGTGATGCTTTGACCGAGGTTATCGCTCAAAGCGCCAAGGATGTTCTGGCGGCCGCTGTCAAGGCGGAGGCCCAGCAATGGATTTTTGAACGTGGCCATCTTCTCGATGAGCATGGCCACCGCTTGGTGGTGGCCAACGGCTATCTGCCGGAACGCGGGATTCTTACCGGCATTGGGCCGGTTTCGATCAAGCAGCCGCGCATTGAAGATCGGCGTCCTGCCAACCAGCGGGAAAAGCTTAATCGCAGGATACTGCCGCCGTATCTGCGTCGCACCAGCAGCATTGATGAAGCCATCCCCTGGATGTATCTGTACGGCATAAGTACCAACGATATGGGCGATTCGCTCAAGGCTCTATTGGGGCCTGCCATTGAGCATTTATCGCCCAACACCGTCACTCGACTGGTCAGCCAGTGGCAAATGCAATATGCCCATTGGAACCAGCGTTCCCTGGCGGATAAACGTTACGTGTACATCTGGGCGGATGGGGTGTATTTCAATGTGCGTCTGGGCGATGATGATTCCGCCTGTATCCTGGTGATTCTCGGAGCCACGGAAACGGGCGAAAAGGAAATTCTGGCCATTGCCGATGGTTACCGGGAAAGCAAACAATCTTGGCAGACGGTGCTTTTGGATTTAAAGAGCCGGGGTCTGGAGTCTCCCAAACGGGCGATTGGCGATGGTGCCATGGGCTTCTGGGCGGCCCTGGAGGAAGTTTATCCATCGATGCGGCACCAGCGATGCTGGCAGCACAAGACTCTGAACGTGTTAAACTATTTGCCCAAGAATCTCCATGGCCAGGCCAAGGACAAAATGCATCAGATAACCGTGGCGGAAAACCGTGAAAATGCCGTTAAGGCCTTGGAACTGTTGGTACAGACTTACCAGGCCAAATACCCCAAGGCGGCGGAATGTTTAGATAAAGATCGTGAAAGGTTATTGACATATTGCGATTTTCCAGCGGAAAATTGGGTGCATATCCGCACGACCAATCCGATCGAGAGTATTTTTTCCACCGTTCGATTACGGCACGACAAGACGCGCAATAATGGCAGTCGCAAGGCGTGTCTGGCGATGGTCTTCAAGCTTTGCCAAAGTGCTGAGCGAGGATTTCAGAGACTCAATGGATCGGAACGAATTGCGGATGTACTGGCCGGGATCGAATTCGAAAATGGAGTAAAAAAACAGGCCGCCTGATTTTGTCAATCCACAACATTTGACAATATCTCCGCCGAACGGCAAAAATATGCTGCCAAAGCGAACACGCGAGTCAATTTCTCGCCATCAATCAACATATTTCACTTCATCAATATCATTGCGGGCTATCCGATTTTACCGTGCCGTGAATTTTATCGCCGCTGCAATCGGATGGGCCGCTTCACACCTTTAAAAGCGGTTGGGCCACTATATAGCTATCGGCGAAGGTGCTGCGGGGCGGGGCGTGTTAAGATATGCACACCAGAAGCGACTTGCAAGAATTTCCCCAAGCTTCCGTTGAATAAAATCAGTATTCTGGGAGATTGACACACGCCAACCAGGCCATACCGGGGCAACTTGGGTGATTGACCGATTGTCCACTGTATTCCATTAGTATCAACAGCTATCCGCACGTGCTCGCGCTTACTTAATAAAGTGGTCCCAATCTTATTTAGGTCGCTACTCGCAGGCGGATTCACGTAGATCAGGGGTGACAGACTGCTTCCGTTGTTACTGACCATCACCACACTAAAAAATGCTGGCTTCCCCTTTCCTCCCGCCACCTTGACCGCCCTCACACTCGCCCAACGTGGGGCCTTAATGTAAGCAATTCCGGAATTGCGCGGTGGATAAAGTGTTAACTGGCCATTGTTACGCCGGCCACAACCCGGTATTAGGCAGAGAAGGGTGACAAGAAGTACGCCAACAACACGATAGATTATGGCCACTCGAAGATTTAGGATTTGGAGTTTCACTTACGAGCCCTTTCGCTTAACAAATGGCAGATTGGTCTTCATCAGCCCGTCTAGCTACTTGGTCATCATGGAGCCACCCGGCAATATATAACCATGGGCGCCTGTACCTGGAACGGACTTGATGATTGCCTTGCCGGTATTCACTGCCTCATTAAATCCACACTTCGCAAATTCGCGCTGACAAAAGTTAATAGTGTCGCACGAGGCGTTTCCTTGTGCCACCATACGCTCACACCAATTCCGGAGTTGGTCACAAAATTGCTCCTTTTCTTTCAGGTGCTCCCATGCTGTTATTGGTATAAAGAACCATGTCCACCACGGCAATGCACCATTTGGGTCTGCGACAACTAGCGGCCGTGATCCCGCATAGTCATACAAATTAATTCCACCGGCGTAGCCGATCGGATCGCGTTGTATCCACCGGCCGAGCGCCGGTGCGTATGTGCGATTCCGCACATAATACAGTTGTGTCTCCGGATCGAAATTATATCCACAATATATGATATTATTCGCTCCAAAACTGGACTGGACATCATCATCTGTAAACCAGACGCCATCAGCGCCGGGGCCGGTAAATATCAGCGTATTTCCGTAGGCATCCGTGTCATAGGCCTCGACAATGGCGCCAGATGAATTGGTCAGCGCTACCGCGCGGTATAGCAGGTCCTGCAACAGGTAATAAGCACCCGCAGGTAGTGATTGCGGCCCAAGTGTGGCCAGCGTGGTCAGCTGGATGCACTCATCAATATAGGTTCCCCAAATATATTGCCGGATCGGTGTATCGGTGGAACCGCTGCCACCGAACGGATTGCGTTCCTCCATTACCTGGCTGCCAAGCCAGATATAGTCGGTTGTGCCGTTGGGGATGTTGCCGGTGACGCCACCGTTGCCGACGTACTTACGTACTCTGCGATTCATTGCATCATACCGGGTATGACATGTTTCAGGTTGATTGGTTCTGTGAAAACGGGCTCCGTTTGGCGCAGGGAATTTGTTATGCTTATGCCACTGGGTACGGGACGAACTGAATTCGGTCAATCGCATAATTTGTTCGTAGTTAAACAGCGGGCATGGATCAGGGCCGATCAGTTCGGGGCCGGTCGAGTACACCTATGGGCTTCGAGCCCGCCGTCGTATCTGACCACCCCACGGCCCACCCGGTTGAGCTTCGAGCTCGAAGAGGTAATTGCCGTCGGGCCTGTTTTTAGATCGCCCGTCTGGCCGACCAACGAAGTCACGCCCCGGTTCTCCGAG
>DAHXLH010000115.1:0-6159 GCA_027366115.1 Phycisphaerales bacterium | reverse complement strand
CTCCAAACATCTCGAGCACGAAAATTACCTTACCGCGATCTCCCAATTCTCCTTGGCCATTGAAGCCGATCCGACGTTTGCCGAAGCCCTTAATCAACGGGCGATCGCGTATTACCTTTCCGGCCGATTTGCGCCGGCGATTGAAGATTGCCTGCGCGTCATCAACCTCATGCCGTGCCATTTTGGTGCGCTCTCGGGCATGGGGCATTGCCATACCCAACAGGGAAATCTTGAGGCGGCCCGCTGTGCCTATTGCCGGGCGCTGGCGATCTACCCCTATATGGACGGCGTGCGGCACTCGCTGGCGGATGTCGAAGCCCTATTGAATCGCCAAAAGCCCGCTGCGTAGAGCGCAAGGCTGCGTTTAGCCCTCATCGATGGATCACCTACGAAAAGAGTTCATAGATGACGCTGCGGCATGCGGTGTCGGTTGCAATTTCGTCTTTCCATCGCATAATGGCGGCTCTGCGGTGTGAAGGAACTCATACCGCTATGCGCTCGTAGCTCAAGTGGATAGAGCGTCGGACTACGAATCCGAAGGTTGCAGGTTCGACTCCTGCCGGGCGCATTTGATTTTCATGCAGATCACTGCATGTATCCGCAAATGCCCGCAAATCAGGCACTTTCCCACTTTGACCAGTTGGCATTTGCGGATTGCTGCGGGCCATTTCCGCCGGTTGCTGTGCCGCATTCTGTGCCGCGCCCCCGTCCTCCACTTGTCCCCCGTTGCAGGGTTTATCAAGCGCCCGCTGTATGTCCGCGTCCGTCACCTGAAGGTAATGCTCCCTCGCCACCGAACGGCTGTTGCCCATCCAATCGCACACAACATGCTCCGGATGGCGCCGGCATAATTCGGTCTGTCTGCTGGCACGCAGATTGTGCCATAATTTCGGCCATGGCTTCACGCCCGCCCGTCGAATAATTTTCTCAAATGTTGTCCTGAGATTGGCGTTCTTCTGCCGGTATGTGGTTATCACAAACTCCGCCCCCGGCTCGGCAAGCTTATAAGCATCCTCCAGATAGGGCCGCAATTCCAGAAATATCGGTATGATCCGGCTTCCGTGCCCATCGATATGCTCCGTTTTGGGGCTTCGCACCCGCATCGTGCCCGTAACCCAGTCTATTTCACTCCACCGCAATTCCGGAGGCTCGGTGTTGACGCGAAGCCCACCATAGCGGGCCAGGGCGACCATAAGCCGCCACTCGGCGTTCGGGCAGGCATCAATGACCTTCTCGATGGTCTCCCGCTCAATAAACGCCTGACGCGATTTATCCGCCCGTACGTTGCACGGAAGGCCTTCAAACGGATTACTGCCCCGGTAGACGCCCTCCCGGATGGCGGCCTTGAAGAACTGTTTGGCCAACCCGGTTTTCCGCCGGGCGCTGCTGCGGGCGGCTAAGCCGTTACCCACCATGAATTGCACAAATTCACCCGCATCGGCTGCGGTAATCTGGTTGATCGGCCGATGCTCACCAAAACACCTCACCAGCCATCGCCGGGCTTGCTCGTAACTGTTCCTGGTGTTGGGCTTCCGATCGGCCTGGTTGGCGATGTACCTTTGCAGAAAGCTGTTCAAGCTTTCGCTGCGGTGCTGCCGTGGCGATAGCAGCCCCGTTTTGGCGATGCGGGTATGTATATGATCTGGCAGGCCGGCCACCCACCGGCTTACTTCATCATCCTGTTGCCCGGTAATGCGTGCGGCAATCAAGGCTTCAATCCTGATCTTGAACGCTTCAGCCTGTTTCTCCGTGCACTTGCCCAGGCGGATCGTATTCCGCCTTCCATTCTCTCCGACAAACAGTATCCGCCGGTGTCCGTTCTTATCACGTCCAATGCTCGCCATCGTCAATGAACCTCCTGAACTGGAATGGTATTGGTCTCAAGGTAATTATCCAACTGCGTACGCCGATACTTTACCCGATGGCCGTCCTGAATGTACGCTATCTTCCCCTGTTTCCGCAGGGAGTAAAGCCGCCGCTGCGACATGTGCAGAATTTTCGCCGCCTGCTGCTCCGTGAACAGTTCCCCGGCGTTCTGGTCAATCATTTGGTCCTCCTTGAATCCCTGACGCTTTTGGGCTTGGGTAACCCAAATTCCTTAAACCAGTCGTAACGGCATTTTGCGTGCAATTCCGCATCCGCCCACAGCTGCTTAACATCCCTGAACGACACAAACGAGGCTTCCGGCCAGATAATCGGCTTTTCTGAACCGGGACTCAGGTACTTGTCCACCACCGCCATGAGTTTCAGCCAGAATGGATCATCATTGCCAACCGGTATGCCCTCCACTTCCGGAGGTTTCGGGAAATACACCGCGTGGAGGTGCCCGCGCGACACCAACCGCGATATGGCCATACGGCTGATATTCAGTATCCGCGCCGCCTGGGCCTGTGTAACCAACCCATCCGGATATTGTCTGATCGCCGTCTCGTACCAGACCATCAGGGCGGTACCCTTGTCCTCTTCAGTTGGCATGGCGATATCTTTCACAAGTGTTTCTCCTAACGAACCAACATCAAGCATATAATAAACGCCACTCCATCATAAGTCAAACGTAAATGTTACATATGTAACAACCCCACGATAGATTCTAACGGTGCCAATGGGAATCCCTGCCATTGCGGGTAGGCTCTTGGCCGATGTGCCCTCGCCCACCCCAATCCTCGGTCGCTTCCTGCGTCACGCCGATATCTTGCCCATCACCGGGCGGAGCCTATCGCCTCAAGGAGCGGGCCGCCAAAGACGCCCAACCAGGGAGCGCCCCGACAAAACAGACAAAAGGGGGGGAAAAAAGTCTTGTCGACCGCCCCAAATTCGAGGTATGCAGGAGCCAGCTTTGCTGGCTGGTTTTGAGCGCCCGTTGACACCGTTTCTACAGACCTACCGGGCTAAATACCCCACCGGCACAAATACCGCCGGTTCCGCCGTACGCTCAGGTGGCAAAGACAGTCTGCGCTTCCAACGCGAGAAGGCTTTGTCACTGAGGCCCTCCCGCCTACAGAAAGCCGCCATGGTCAGTCCACTTTCACGCTGCAACGCCAACGCCAGAGACCAAAACTCCCGCCCTTCGCGCAGGGGATCCGATGAATGACCGCTACGTTTTATCGCCATCGCTTTTCTCCTTTTGCTTGCGACGGCAACAGACTCCCATATCCCTTTACCTAATTGAAGGCGTGGTTTAAAAGACAGACACATTATCGCCGCGTGATGCGGCATCGCTTCGCGCACTCTCGACATCGAAAACCATACGGTCAACGCTGGCAGGTTGAAACGGTCAACAGCATGGCCAAACGCAATTTGGGAGCCGCCTGCCGAGCCAAGGCTGCGCGTGGACGAAAAAAAGACCTGCTGTTGCGTGTGCTTACCCACGATCTTATGATCGTGGCCATGTTTTGAGGGTTGAGACAGAGCAGTTCCGACCCCGTTTCGCTCCTCCGGTCGGGCCACTTCAACGGCCACTAATTATCCATTTTCGTTTCCAATTGGCCCACTTTTTCCACAATTCTGTCGGCAAAAACCTCAATCGGTGGCATGATCCAAAGGGCGGCCCAACCCATCCAGAGCACGGCGACTGATGCAAAGGTCAGGGCGGCGAAAGCGTCGCCCTTGAGGCCGATGGTGACTGCCACTACGCCCGGCATCAGGTGCCAATTCCAGCATCGAAGGGCGTGCAGGCGGACGCACGCCGGAGTGGTGGAAGCGTCGAGCTTCCCGTCGGTGCCCACTGGTGGCCACAGGCGAGCTTGCCCTCCCGATACCGTGCCGGCAATGACACACTGGTCACCGCTCAAAATATAGACTGCGAGCACCGGCCGGATCTTGGGAAATTCCGCCGCACAGGATCGAACGATCTCAATGGCGTTCGCAACAGTGCAGTTCAGCTCGATTTGCCGCCAGCGCCGCCTCCATGAAATGGTTGGTGCGCACAAGTAAGAGGGAAGAGCGGGGTTATCCTCGTCTATGCCTTCTCGCCCAAATTCCGCAGCATTTCGTGCGTGCTGGCGGATCGTAATTCGATCAAGCCGTTTCGCATTGTAATTTTGGGCTGCCCTAATAACTATTCCGGTTAGAAGGAAGGCTAGGAAAGTCACCATACCCGCGATGTATGCCGACGAAATAAACACTAAAAGGAATATCCAAACGGCAAATGCGATGCCGCCAAGGCCAAAGGCCACCCTATCGGCTCTTGGATCCGACATGATCTTAAATAACAAGTAAAATGTCCTGCGCATAGATAACCTTACCGTCATTGGCAGCCGCACGAAGGTGCCCCCAGGGGGGCCAAGCCAATACCAATGCCTACAAGGCTGATGATAATCCCTGCTGGCGGAATAACGATCCCGACGCCGACCCCAATAACGCCGATAACACCGCCAGCAATGGTCAGGTCATTCCCAAGACATGTATGCCACGGCGGCACCGGATGGATTTTCTGCCACTGCGAATAGGGTATTCCACCGTACGGGGTCCCTGTCCCCCACGGATCCACATTCCCCACCGGATTGCTCATCACAAATTGATACGTGTTGGCCCCGTTGATGTAACCTGCCGGGTCCTGACTGATCCACCGGCCAAGGGATGGCGAATAGTTTCTGTTGCGGGCGTAATATAATCCTGTCACCGGGTCGAGCGCCATGCCTTGATAGAGATTATCTACGGCGGGTTGCGTGCCTGCTGGTGGCGTGGACCAATCGGCATTTAATACGGTGATGGTGCCGTACGGGCTATATACATATCTTTGCGTGACGTCCCATGTGCCGGTGGTGCTGTTGTAGCCCACAGTGGCCGTGGTATTCCAATTGGCGTCCTGCAGGAAATACAGCCGCGAGTTCGGCTGAATCACCCCTGCGGAATATGTATCCTGCAGCACAACGGCGTTGATATACGCCGCAGACCGGACTGTTTGCGATGTCACGTTGCTGCTGGCTGTGCCATCGGTGCGAGTCTCAATAGCCTGCCACGACGAATCGTAATAAATATTGTTGACAGTTCCCGCCGCGATGCCGTTCCCGCCCTGCGGATAGGTTTCTGTGATACGGTAGCCATGGCCAGCACACTTGTATTGCGCGATGGCGGTGCCGCCGGTACCGGTCCCGCAGTCCGGCCTGCGATTCAGGATTTTTTCTTCCAGCATTACCATTTCATGCTCGAATGTTCACCTTTCAACTGCCTTCCGGTTCTCGCCCTGGCGGTCCAGGGCACCGCTTCGCCATTCACGGCGGCCCCGGGTTACTAGACACTTCCATGGTACTAATACACTTGGCACGAATGCACCAGCGCGCATCGTCCACATATTCATGCGTAACAATGAGTGTCCATTGCATTTCCTCATCAAAGAAGTACAAGTCTTCCGGCAATTGGTTCAGGGAAGTGATCAAATCAATTGCGTTTGCGCTAAATATCTCTCCTGACAGAAGCCGAAAAGAGATTTCTGTTTGTTTTCTTTTCGTTGGATGGCAATCGGCCATGACAATAATATGCCCGTGGCCTCTGAGCTCTTGGAAGAAAATATCCGGTCGTATAATTTGGGGATTTGCCACACAGTCCCAAAGGTAACCGTTATATTCTGGGAGTAGCACATCCCGGATTCTTTCACCAAAGTATTTTTTTTTTGTGTCGAGGAAAGCTCTCGCATATTGCACGCGCAGCATCTTACCTATCTCGGGAGGCAATGCACGTAAAATTTTTACTGGGTTTGTCATTTACTGCGGCGCTCCGTCTACTGTATTCTTATTGTACCTCTAGTACCGTTAGCCGTTGTGTAATTAATGTGATTGTATTGGTGTGGATTGGGAGGTTCGTGTGGCCCCTCAGTACGATCGGCGTGGCCTCCGCTTTCGTTAATGAGGTCATTTGCCTCAGATTCGCTTGGTACCATTCCATCAATATTCTCAATCGTGCCTCCTTGACTGACCTGTTTGACCGCGTTCCTCCAGTTTGCATCGCCTCTCCAGCCTTTCCCACCAAGCCCGCGTTGCGGTCCCTCCGGCCTCTGTGGACTGCCTGACGCCGGGCAGTTTCCGCCACGGGCTCCGGCCTTCGATTCTGCCTTTGGCGCGGCTTTCGGTTTATTACTCGCCGCCGCCGCAAGCAGCGCCATACGGGCAGTGGTTTGTGCCGCCTTCAAGGCGGCTTCCCGCGCCGCCTGCTGGGCGGCTA
>DAHXLH010000073.1:0-9833 GCA_027366115.1 Phycisphaerales bacterium | reverse complement strand
CAACACGCGAATGGTGTCCTCCGTTCCGCCCATTACCATCGACGTAACGCTGTTGCACTTCAGCAAAGCTGCGCCCGCAACAAAAAAGTCGGCGACACCAGCCAAGGCGCAACCGATCCCACAACATGATGTCCTGACCCTCTGGGATATCAACATCCCCGCGAAAGCCGCCACCGGTAAAGCAGTTGCCGCAACCACCCATCCAACCGCAAAAACCCAATGGCGCGCGGAACTTGTGCAGGCCGGCTACGCACAGAAGAACCCCGCCTGGATCTTCCAGCCCAAATCGAGTCTGGTGTCCGCAGTGCAGTCCCTGCTTAAATCGCAAAAATAGCCACTGTTCACCGAAGATGTTTATATCCGATAAACCGCCTTGAACCATTTTACGAAGTCCTGAGCAACGGCGGCGTCGGCCTCGAAAAATCTTGCTTTTACGGCGGTTCCGTAGGGAAGCCCCGGCTCTCGCTGCCACGCTAGCCAAGAATGCAGCACCGCTTTGATCCGATCATTCGCAGTGAACGACGCGCCGATGTCTGCGGCTACATCGGTTGACTTCTCTGCGTGTGAAAGTAACGGATCATCTTTCGGCACTAAGACTCTCAATAAATTTTCGAGCTTCCCAAAATCCTGTTTATTGTCCGGCATAAGCCACACGCCAACGCGAACGCGAAGAGAAGGCAGGTCTTGAATGTAGCCAGATTCCGGCGGACTATCAGGCATCGGAAAGCCCAGTGGTTTTAATTCGCTGCAGACTTGTTGCCAGCGATCCGCGATGGCCCGGTCAGTATCGATGACAAAACCCACCGACCGTCCTGACGCGGCCTTGACCGCCACTTTCATTTCCTTGAGCACCTTGGTGTCACAGCCTTCCACCTTGATATCAACAGGACGCGGGCCAGGATCAAATGAAATGCCGTGCCGCAAAAGCAGATGAATAATGGCATGTAGATCGTCCGGCCCCTCAACGTGGAGGCTTGGCCGTTCCAGCGATACCCCCATCAGCGCACCTCAAGCTGATGTTCATCGGCCGTTATCAGTTCCTCTCCGGAAAATGGCACGCTGGCTTCCAGCCCGCGCTCGATTTTATGCAGGGAGACCTGCGCCCTGATGGCTTGATCTTGCCGGCAAACTGCGGCCAACCCACGCACGCAGTCGAAGCTATGGGTGGTAGCGAACACCTGGATATCCAATTCTATCGCGGTCCTTGCGATCAATGACCAGACGTCGCCCATAATTGAATAATGGAATCCCGTGTCCATTTCGTCAATGATTAGAAATCCCTGTTTCGCTTGGATAAGCGCTGCCGAAAGAGCCAGTAATCGCCGCATGCCATCGCCACAACTTCCCAGGGGCACACGTCGGTTGTCCCCTTTAAAGCTCACAACCACGCCGCCACGGCCAGCATAAGGCCGAAAACTTTGCGGCTCGCCGGTGAGAAAAACGATGGACGCAATTTGGGGATCAAGAATCCTCATGGCCTCAATCACCTCAGATTCACGCGACTCCAAGAGTATCTGGTTCCAAATAGCCGCCAACTGGCGCAATTCAAGGGAATCCGGCGTAATAAATTGAATGGGCGGCGAGATGGATTGCTCTTCCTTAAGATTCCGGCGAAAGGGGTGCCGCGGGCCGACCTGAATTGCGCCTTCGCTTGATAAGAATATTGGCTCGATGCCCTGCGATCGGGATTCCCCACATTCGATGCTCATGGCGAAGGCGGGCCGTCGCGTGCGGCTGGTCTTAAATAGCTCTGGAGCATCTTCGATCTGTGATAAGGGCACAACCCGCACCGTTACCGGCGGCAGGCTATTATCCGACTTAACGGAAAAATGGGATCCCTCGCCGGCGAGATGGCCATGAAAGAAGTGTGAAATATCGACAAAGCCGCTCTCCTCAAGCGAGCCGGGAGTTATTTCGCCGCGCCGTGACGCGATGTTAATAAGCACGCTTGGATCCCCGCCGGCGGCCAAGAGGTGAATACATTCCAGCAGCGCTGTCTTCCCGCCATTATTCTTTCCAACTAGTAAATTAATGCGGGATAACCCGCCAAGAGCATACTTTTGAAACCCACGGTAATTTTCAACAGCGACTGATTTAAGCATGGCACGCCCATTTCATTATTTTTCCGGCGGCATTATAACCCATCGCCGAGGTTTACTCTACGTTAGTTCATTGGAATCGGTATCATGGGGACGTTGCAGCTTTTTCGCCAAGCCTTCGTGGCCCCCAATTCGACTGACGCCATACGCGCAGGCCATGCGTCTACTCACGGCCGCGCTATTGAGCCGGCCAATTATGCCGCTATTTCGCTCGTCCATATTTTGAACTGCTGCAGGACTATTGCCCCGAAGGAGGTGGTTAAGGCGGTGTCGGCGGCGTCGCGGCCGTGGGCCATGACGATGCGGCCGATGCGCGGATGATTATATTTCCCCCTCCTTTGACCATTGCCGCTGCGTTCCGATATAATCAGTGATAGATTGTGAATTGTTTCACTGATGATGGAAACAAGTGAATGGTAAATGTATTGACTACAACTTTGGCCGCCTCGCATGTCGCTTATTACAGCGAATGGCTGTTGCTGGGAATCCTGCTGCTGATTGGATTGGCTTTCGGCATCGGGAATGTGGTTCTTTCGCATACGCTGGGGCCGGCGCGCAAGGGACGGGTCAAGGATTCAACCTACGAATCAGGGGTTGATCCGTTGGGCAGCACCAAAGAACGTTTTAATGTGCGATTTTACCTTGTTGCGATGATCTTTCTGGTGTTCGATGTGGAAGTGCTGTTTATCATTCCCTGGCTTTATGTTTTTAATAACCAGCGCCACCCGTGGGTTGTGCTGCCGCTGGGGGCGTTGTTTGTGAGTATTTTAGTTTTTACATTCATTCTGCTGGTGGCCTATTTGTACGCCTGGGGTAAAGGCGTATTTCAGTGGGATTGACGCCAGAAACCGGACCCCATGGAGCTTGGAATGACGATTGAACCAACAACATTACCAGATAATTTTCTCACCCTGAATCTGAAAAAAGTGGTGAACTGGTGCCGACGGTCCAGCGTTTGGCCGTTGCCGTTTGCCACCGCTTGCTGTGGTATTGAACTCATGGCCACGGCCAGCAGCCGCTATGATCTGGCCCGTTTCGGGGCCGAAGTGATGCGGTTTTCGCCGCGCCAGGCGGATTTGTTAATTGTCGCTGGGCGCATCAGCTTTAAGATGGTTCCGGTGCTGCATCGCATTTACCTGCAAATGGCCGAACCGAAATGGGTCATCAGCATGGGGGCGTGCGCCAGCACGGGCGGAGTATTTGATAACTACGCCACCGTGCAGGGCATTGATCAATTTATGCCGGTGGATGTTTACGTTCCCGGTTGCCCGCCACGTCCGGAAACGCTCATTGAAGGTATCATGGCCATTCAGCGGATTATTGATCAGGACGGCCTGCCGACATCGAAGCGTCAGCCGCTGAAAATTTCAATTCCGCCGACGTATAAGCCTGCGCCGCAGCCGCAAATTGAACTCGGGCCGCGGCTTACCGCGGCTATGCGATAAGGCGGCTATCAAGGCGAAAAAAGTTTTTTCCATCCCTTTTGGCAGTTTCCGCTTTGGCTGAACTGCCCGGGATGATTCAGGGAGATCCATTTTGACCGCTGAGGCTGGTGGACCTTTAGGAAATGATCTAGCGTTAATGCAGGGTATTGCATCACGCGACCGCTCCGCGCTTACTTCCCTTTACAATAAATATTCCCCAACCCTCTTGACGCTTTGTACCCGTCTTTTGGCTGACCGCGGTGAGGCGGAAGACCTGCTGATTGACGTATTTTGGGAAGTCTGGGAGCGGTCCGATCGGTACGATCCGGCACGCGCTGCTCCATTGACGTATCTGGTGATGTTGTGTCGCAGCCGGGCGATAGACCGCCGCCGCAGCGCCAACGCGGTAAAAAAAATGCCGCCGGGAATGCAGATTTCCGTTGAGGCCGCGGCCGATAAAGGATTGGATATTGCCGATCGCGGCGAGCGTGTGGATTACGCGGATTTGGCGGAACAGAGAGAAATAGTGCGCACCGGCGTGCGAAAATTAAGTGCTCCGCAGCAGCAAACCCTGGAATTAGCGTTTTTTGAAGGGCTTAGCCACACTGAAATCGCGGAGAAAACCAACATCCCGCTGGGAACAGTTAAGAGCCATATTCGTTCAGGTTTGATCCGCTTACGTGAGATTTTACGTAATGTAGGTGTAGATGCGGAGTCGACACTGTGAATTGCCGAGATGCCCAAGACCTCATACCCCTTCAAGCTGCCGGTGCCGCAGTGCAGGAAGATAGCGCGCAGCTCGAAGCGCATCTTCAACAGTGCCCGCATTGTCGGGAACTCATGGGAGATTTCACGCAGGTGGCCGCCCAACTGGCCATCGCGGTAAATCCCACACCCGTCCCTGCGGTCCTGCGTGAAGCACTGGACTGGCGCATTGATCAGTCTATGTCTCAGTTGCCGCCGCTGGAAATGCCACGCCAGACTTCGCGTATGGGCTTTATCATGGCTTTGGCCGCGAGTATCGCGCTACTGATCGCGATGGGCATGAGCCTTTATATTCAGCATCTGCAGAAAACTGAAATTCATGGTCTACACCAACTGCTGGCATTCAGCGAAAATCGGAACCGCAAGGTTATGGCCCATGAAGCAACCGTGGTGACCAGTTGGGAAAATCGCGTTCATCTGCTGCAGAGCCGGGTGCAACAGGCTGACGAAGTCATTAAGATGCTTAAGGTTCCGCATCTTCAAATGGCGTCCTTGACGGGGGCTGGCAAGCAGCCCTCCGCGTTCGGCCGATTGCTGTGGGATCAGCACGCCAAAATGTGGAAATTTTGTGCCACCGATTTAAAGCGTCTTCAAGCGGACAAAACATACGAGCTATGGTGGATTACACCCGCGAGTAAAAAAATTCCGGCAGGAACTTTTAATGTGGATGAAACCGGCTTTGCCATGTTTACCCCCACGATTCCCGCCGGTATGAAATTTTCCCCCGCTGTAACCGCAGCGGTTACCATCGAACCGGCGGGCGGAGATTTGCAGCCGCAAGGGCCGGTGGAATTGATCGGTAAATTGTAAACAGCCGCGCTGTCATGCTTGGAAATCGGGGCTGAGTGTGTCATAGAGCACCGTGGTGGTAACCCCGTGGCTGGTTGGCGGCACTGGATCAACCACCGGATTATCATCCGGTGCTCTAGAGGCGCGTTGCGTTATAGAGCGCGGCGGTGCGCTGCTTAAAATCGCCCTAAATTATGGGCGACTTCCACATAGGTTGTGAAAAGATAATTGCGGCCCTTGAATTGTGTAATTTCACCGCTGACGCGGAATTTTATTTCTGTTCCCTGATGGGCGCTGCGCGTTTGCATGCGCTGCAGCAAATGGCACGGAAGCATAATCAGTGGTGGTTCTGTAAGCCCTGCGCCATCGCTCTGAAATACAAAAATCCATTCATGCAACGGATCATTAAACAGCAGTCGCCCCGGACGGTTCCAGATATACGATCCTTCACGCAGTGCCGGTACCCGCACATCTCCAATCGGTTGGGGCAAATCGGGAATGGGCCTGGCTGTGAGCATGGGTTGGATTGTCACCAACTGTTGAACCGGGCGGGAAAGATGGTGGGATAATAAATTCTTTAGCACTGCTTCCGCGTTTGCATCAGGTCCTTTGCCCGGTGTTTTCGGCTCCGTTGTCGGTGCCGGTGGGGCGGCTACCGCAGACTTTGCCCTTGTTCTAAGTAATCGCACATCCGCATCCGGTAATAGATAAAGCGCCTGTTGATAGCGCGTCAACATCCCGCTGACGGCAAAGCCGATGTGCGGTTCATGAATTGCTTCCATGGCCTGCAAGGTCAGGCAGGGCAGCAGCTTAACGCTGCGGGGCCAATGCTCTTCCGGTTTAGTGAATTCAAAATCCGGATATCTGCTTTTGCCGGACAAAATCAGCTTTCCTGGAACATTGGTTAACACGCTTCCAGTACGCAGGCCCATTGCAGCATTCGCGTGCGTCGCCTGGGCGGGTGCCTTCCGATGATGCCGGGCGGCGGTTGCCGAATTGCCATACAAACCCGCTGCCAAAGTTGCTGCGGTTAACACGCATGCCCGTAGTGCAAATTTCGGGTGTGTTACTTTTTTAGCCATTACCCAACTCCACGTTGCCCGCCTTTTACTCATCAAAGGTGCCGTTACGCCGGCTTTCCCGCCGCTGGCGAATTTTTTCCCAGGGCCAGGTATTGATCACATTTTCCGCCGTCGCCCAGGCCCGCCGTGCGGTCAAAATACCGAAGATTATTTTATCCATATCCTCGCGTTGATGCGCATCGGTGTTAATACATAATGGCACAGCCATTTCCACCGCCAGTCTGGCGTGGATATCCCGCAGGTCCAGCCGCAGATCGTGGGAATTTATTTCTAACGCCACGCCACTGCGCGCCGCCGCCATAACCACCGCTTTCATATCGGGTTCCAACCCGCGCCGCCCACCGACCAGTCGCCCGGTTGGATGCCCAATAACATCCACCAGCGGATTTGCCGCCGCCCGCACCAGCCGCGCTGTGGCGGCATCACTTTCCTGACTTAATGCCGCATGGGGCGACGCCACTACCCAATCGAGTTCCCGCAAAATCTCATCGGGGTAATCCAAAGATCCGTCGGCCAGAATATCCACTTCACTGCCCGCCAATACCGCAATTCCCTTTACCTTGTTCGCTGCGGCCCGAATGGCTTTGCAGTGTTGCATCAGCCGGTCCACACGCAGACCATTGGCCTGCACCTGGGATTTGCTGTGATCGGTAATGGCGAAATATTCATAACCCCGCCTCTTGGCCTCGGCAATCATATCCTCAATACTGCAATGCCCGTCGCTGGCGGTGGTGTGTGAATGCATATCGCCGCGGATATCGGCTATTTCCAGGATCGGCCAAACCGCGGGAATCTTCTGTCCAAGATATTCCAACCGCCGATCTTTCACTTCAATACTTTCACTCCCGCTTCGCTGATACATCAGTTGCGCGAGTTCTATTTCGCCCCGATCCTCCCGCATTTCCGGTGGAAGCCAAGCTAAGTCCAAGGCGGCATAAATGTCCTGCTCATTTTCTCCCGCCACAGATTTTTCGCCCTTAAAAAGTCCCCATTCATTAAGCTTCAGCCCACGCTTCACGGCAATTTCCCGAAGGCGTACATTGTGTTCCTTGGATCCGGTGAAATATTGCAGGGCTGCGCCCCAATGCTGTTGTGCCACAATTCTGAAATCAATCTGCAGGCCTGCCGGGGTGCGAATGCTGATCTTGGTGTCGCCCGCCCCGATGGTCTGTTGCGTTTGCTCATGCCCCAGCACCGCTTCGGTGATCGCCGCCACGGCCTGCGCCGGGGCGCAAATCAGAATGTCAATATCCCCGACGCTTTCCTTTCCGCGCCGCAGGCTTCCGCAATATTGCACCTGTGAAACCCCCGCCACCTTGGCCAGCGTGCCGCAATAACTTTCCGCCAGCGGCAACGCCCAGCCTATGCCAATACGCTTGCCCGCCTCCTCCATAAATTCCATGTTCTGGCGAATTTTAAGCTGCTTTTTTTCGCCAAAGCCCTTCATCTTCGGCATGGTGCCTTCAACCAGATGCTTTTTCAAGTCCGCAACCGTGGTAATCCCCGCCTCTTTCCACAACTGATGCGCCGTTTTCACACCCACCGTTGAAATTGCCAGCATCTCCAGCACGCCCGCCGGCACGCGGCCCGTGAGTTCTTCAAATTCGGAAATATGCCCGGTGCGTAAAAACTCATGGATCTTTTCGACCGTGCTTTGACCAATGCCGGGCGTGTGCTCAAGTCGCCCCTGCTCGTGCAGCACTTTCACATCTTCCGGCAAATCTTCAATGATCCGCGCCACTTTGCGCGTTCCCAACACACGAAATGTATTCTCCTCCAGCAACGCCATTACATCAGCTGCGCGGTTAAACAATCCGGCCAAGTCCTGATTTCTACTCATAACGGTCTGCTCCTGTTGCCGAGCAACGCCGCATCTTCAACGCCGGCCGCAATCGCCGCACACAAACGGGCGTCGCTGGCGGTGGTCACTTTTATATTTAATGCATCGCCGCGCGTGCCGGCCACGATGCCGCCGGTTAATTCAATAATTTGCGCATCATCCGTGACGTGCCTGATGCGATCAGCCTCGATCAATTTCTCAAAGCCTCGCCGCAGCAGTTCCGTGCGAAAGCACTGCGGCGTTTGTGCCTGAAACAGCCCGGCGCGATCGACCGTTTGCATAATCAAGCCATCCGGCCCCATGCGCTTCAGCGTCGCGGGTTCCGCCAGCACCGGCAATGCTGCGCCGTGCAAAACCGCCCCGGCAAATGCGCCATCAATAACTTCCGTGGGAGTTATTGGCCGGGCGGCATCATGCACCGCAACATAAGCCGTCTCTACCTTTCCACTGGATAATGCTTTGTAAACACTTTCCCACCGCTCCGAACCGCCGGATAAAACATGCAGGGGCTTACCATATAAAACGCTTTGCAAATGTTCCCGGTACACATCTCTGCGGTCTTCACCGGTAGCCACAATAATCGCCGCCACATCCGCCCGTTGCGTAAACAGCCGCACCGCCCGTTGCAAAACCGTCAGTCCGGCAACATCCACCAATAATTTATCCCCCGCGGCAAACCGCGTACTATTTCCCGCCGCCGGAAGAATAACCGTAAATTCAGGTGCCCTTACCATTCCCCCAGTATCGCTGAAATTTCCCTCACCTACAAACCTCGCCGGGGCTAGCCACCAGACCACCGCAACGCGGCGGCAACCCCTGCCGCCACAATGGAGCCGACAGGACATTTTAACTTTGGATAACCATGGGGCAGTTTAATTTTAGCTTGGCAGCGCCCTAATCAAGGCTTGTGCTCCACTTCCGTAAGGCTATTATTAGTGCGTTCCGCCGCCGCAGGACCGCGATTACCTGAAAAGGTTCCTGGCGGCGAGTTCTCTTTTCTTTGTAAACAGGTGGCCGGATGAGCGACGGACCAATAGCCCCAGAACTTATCCGGTGGCTGAACGTTCTTAGCGACTTGAATTACGACCCGGCCAAAGGAATTGCGCCCCATAAACCCCTGCTTTTGCTCGTGGTGCTGGATCTGGCTGAGGAGGGTAAACTCACTGCGGATGTGCTGCGCCGTGATGGCGATCCGGCTTTTCGTTTCAGCACTTACTGGCGGATCGTCGCGGAGCGCAGGCGGACAAGGCCGGATGTGACACTCCCATTTTACCACTTGAAGACCGAAGGCGTTTGGGTGCCCCTTGAGGCCGACGGACGGCCCGCGCACGACCGCAACCATGCGGTGCTCGCCAAACTCGACGCCACGTTCCGTTCTTGCCTGGCTGATCCGACTTTTCGCGTGCTTGCGCGCCGAACGCTGATCGCGAAGTACTTCGCACCCGCTGAACGGGCCGAACTCTATAATCTCTGCGGGATCGCTGTCCCGCCTGACGATATGGCGGCAGCGGATGCCACGCGATTTCTGGCATCAAACGAATCCGACTCCAAGCGCGATGCAAAATTTTCTGTGCGCGTGCTGCCGGCATATAACTACACCTGCGCTTTGACGCGCTACAGGATGGTGGCGGCAGACGGAACAACTGCGGTGGACGCGGCGCATATCCACCAATTCAAGAAAGGCGGCAGCAACCATCCCACAAATGGTCTTGCCCTTAGCAAGACTTCACATTGGCTCTTTGATCACGGATTCTGGTCGATCGCACCGGACCTGCGGATTATCGTTGATGAAAGCCGCTTTGAGGAGGTGGGCGATGATGCCTACCTTCTGAAG
>DAHXLH010000056.1:0-9295 GCA_027366115.1 Phycisphaerales bacterium | reverse complement strand
CGACCATTTCCCAGGACCCCGGGGCATGCAGTGGCGGCAGGCGCATACGGGAAAGATGTGGGACAACCACCGGCGGGCCATGGGAAAAGCCATTAAGCCGCAGCGTTTTCCAGATCGCCAAACCGTTAGCGGATTTTCCGGTGGGACTCCAAGCGGCCGCCGGCAAAAGTTTGCTCCGCCCCCCGCCGATATAGACCAGACGCATTCCCAGACTCAATAGGGCCATTATCCGCCGGTGCGAAAGCTGCTGTGCGGTCGTTCCATTGAGCAATAACCATCGGCACGATGCAACATTGATCACCGGCGAAGCGGCCAACTGCCGTCGGGAAAATGACACCGGTGTTATCGGCTTGCCCAACGCTAAGGCCAAGGCGGCAATTTGTGACCGCATGGCTCTGGGAACGGCGACAGGGATTGCATCTTCGGCATGTGCTAAAGGCATGTCCACCTGAGCGCGCAGCGCCCGCAAGAGCTTCCCGGAACGAAAAAGCTTGACCACCACCGGCCACGCGCCGCCCAACCCGCCCGAGCCGGCAACATAGGGCAGCGGCATAAGAATATGCCGGCGATACACTGCCAGGTGGCGGCGCACAGTCGGGCCGCCGCGAAGGTCCTGTATTTCCACTGTGATATCGCCGCCCGAAGGCGGTGGAAGTATTAGCCGCAGTGTCGCCCAGGAATTTATTTGCGGAACCAGACCGCCGTCTAAGGCCACGCGCACCTGGCCCGATGGTGCCATGGCACGCAGCGCCGGCACTGGGGCCAGAAACAACGTGCAGAGAATGACGCCAAAAAGGCCGTTCAATTTAAACCATCGGCGATTCGACATGCCCGCCACAGTATCCCCAGCGGCGGCCCACGGCAAGATAGGGAAAGCGGCTTTTTCCGACTTATGCGGGCTTTTGCGGTTTTTTGGCGTCCGGGGTATACTGCGGAGCTTTGAATTTGTTAATGGACGGTTGATAGGCTTAAGGATCGAAACATGGCACGCAGAAAAAGAAATCATAAGTTACGTTGGGCCGGCAAGGCCGCCAATCATGGCCGCAAGCCCAGCCGGGGCCGCATTAAGGGCTGGAGCGCTAAGCACTACGGGCTGTAATACAGGCCTGAAAGTCCTGGAAAAATTCCGGATAGGTCTTGGCTGCGCAAAGCGGATTTTCAATTTCCACACCCGCGATGCGCGTGCCGGCAACCGCAAAGGCCATGGCCATGCGGTGATCATCATACGTGCAAATGCGGGCACCGTGCGGTTTGGTTGGCGGATCAATGACAATACTATCCACAGTGGTGGCCACCACAGCACCAAGTTTGGTGAGTTCTTTTTCCAGAGCGGCCAGGCGATCTGTTTCCTTTACCCGCAAATTTCCCACGTTGACGATTCGTGTGGGACCTTGGGCAAACAAAGCCACCACAGCCAGAGTTTGAACCATATCCGGAATCCCATTCATATTGACGGTAATGCCGGTGAGATTGCGGCATCCGCCCAGATGAATGGTATCGGCTTCCATCATCATATTAGCCCCCATTTGCCGCAATACATCAGCAAACAGAACATCCCCCTGCAGAGAATCGCGGCCTAAGCCGCGGATGATCACTTGTGCTCCGGGACATATTGCGGCGGCCGCGAGAAAATAGCTGGCATTGCTGGCGTCGGGTTCAATGGCGTAGGGCCGGCCCTTGTAGCCGCCGCCGTGGGGAATATGAATGACCCGATTCGCGGCGGAATTGTCCGCAGTGCGAACCGTGCGGCAGGTGATGCCAAACTGCTGCATCATTGCCAGTGTCATGCGAACATACGGCTCGCTGGTGACTGGACCGATTAATTCCACATTCACCGCATTCCGGGCCAAGGGCGCGGCCATGAGGATGGCCGAGATGTATTGACTGCTTTGGCTGGCGGCGAAACGGCATGTACCGCCGGAAATGCCGCCGCCCACCCGAACCGGCGGGTAGCCCGGTTGGCCGGCGTAATCAGCACCGGCGCCGACGGCTCGGAGCGCCTCAAGGAGTTCACCAATGGGACGCTGTCGCATACGTTCCACGCCATCGAGCACGTAACGCCCCTCACCGGCAGCGCACAGTGCGGCAAGAAAGCGAATGGTCGTGCCGGAATTACCGCAAAACAATTCAGCGGAGGCATTGGGAATCTTTCCGCCGAGGCCTTCGATCGAAATACTTTTTCCGGGCTTATCAACGCCCAGAGAAAATCCCAGCTTTTGCAAAGCTTCGATCATCCGCAGCGTGTCCTCGGCGAACAGCACGCCGGTGAGAGTGCTTTTCCCGTCGGCCATCGCCGCCAGTGGCAACGCCCGGTTGGTAATGCTTTTGCTGCCCGCAATCCGGGGAGAGGCCTTGAAAGGCCGCCCCGGCGGAGTGATGGTAATGACGTCAGGCATTTTTTCGGGCATAAGTGCAACAACGCTTCGCGTGAAACCGCCGGATTAATGGGCTTGCAGAGCGGAAATCCTGTGGGGGATGGGAACTTTGGGGAAAAGCTTCTGCACCGCGCCGGCCTGGCCTTGAGAACCGGTAATGGCATTGACCGCCAAAAGAACAGCGGCCGGATTGCTTTGGGCATTAAGGCCCGAGAGGGAAAAATTGGTCGTTCCGGTAATGGCGTTCATGGCATTGGCGGCATTGTTGATGGCTGGAAATGCGGAAAGCATCTGTTTGCGGTCCAATAAGTGGGCACTAAAATATTGTGCCGTATCACTCATCAGAACAGTTAATGTGTTCATGGCTGCAAGTTTTTGTGCATCCGTCAAGGTGGCGCCGTGCTGCGCCGCTTCCGCCAAGTCCGCTGTCAGACTGCTGATGATATCCAGATTGGTGGGGACAACATCCTGATAGTGTGCAATACCACGGGCCATGGCCTTGGCGATGAGATTGGCCAAGCCGGCAGGAAGGGGATTTTGTGTCAATAAAACAGAGCTCATTTCCCCGGCGACAAGCGGGTCGGTTTCAACGGCCAAGGCTTGTTGCACCGCCGTAACCGCCTGCTGGTAGGCCGGCCCGATGGACATCAGGGCCGAAAAAATATTCCCCATCCCTTTGGCTCCCCAGTATCGAACTGCGGGACTGGCATTGGTCAACGCGGCCTGCAGAGGTGCCTGCATGCTGATGTCACTAATTGAGCCGATGGTAACAGCGGCATTCAGAGCCGTTTTTTTGTTGGCCAGCAGAGATGTGAAGTCATTGGCGACCTGCGTTCCAAAATCGTAGGTAAATTCAGCGGATGGCGGATTGGTTTTTGAGAGCAGCGGAGCCAGGAGCTTCCGTCGGGCGCGAACCATATCGCGGCGATGCGCTGCCGCCGACATTTGTTGGGCGTAATATTGCACAAACGCGGCGATTTTGGTCTGGTCGTCCGCGGAAGGCGTGCCGCGGCTAGGCGGCGGCAGCGGAGGGGCCGCCGCGGAAGCTAACTGGGTTAAAAATAAACCCGCCGAACCCAGCAGGGACAGTACCACGCGTTTTTGCCGCTTAGCCATAAATCCTGTATCTCCGATGCGATGAAGGGCTGATCGGCCCGCTGAACCAGCAGCAGGCATGATACGATTTTTCCGCCCTAAAGCCGTCCGCACAATGCTGAACCGTAACACGCGCAGCGCCGCATGTCAAGATTCACGCGGTCAATTCACGCGGTCAGGCCGTACCGGGGTCTTTAGCGGAATGGTCTTGAGCTTGCGAATCCGGCGTAACTTTGGGGCGGGATTTCCGGGCGGTGGCCGCCCGGCGTTTAGCGGTGACTGTCCGCACCGCAGGTTTAACCATCGTCACGGCCCCGGCGGCATGCAGGGCCATAAGCTGGTCCCGCAATTGCGCCGCCTCTTCATATTTTTCATCAGCCACCGCTTTTTTCAGCAACTTATTAAGTTCCTCACGTGGGTCCGGCGGCAGTTGTCGGCGAATGTCATGAATCATATCTGACAGAATTAAAGCTTCCGGAGATTCTTTGGCCGCGGGATTGCCATAGGTATGAATCACATTGCGCAGTGTGCCTCGGAGAAAAGCGATAGCGGTATTGATGTAACCATCACGCAAAGCGGCACAGGCGCGGGCGCGCCCTTCCATCATGATAATATAGGGGCGATACTGTTCGAGAATTTCCCGGTCCTGCTCGGTGGGGCCGAATTTATGGCACAGGTTTAGCACCCCGATATTATGGCGCGTGTCCCGTACCACCCCGTCATATTGTCCCAGGACAAAGAGACTTAAATAGCGGTGATAAAACATCGCCGATTCTTCGCGTAGTACCTGGCATTCGCGCCGCGTAAGCTGAAAAGCTTTTTCTTCTCCACTGGTTTCGCGGTGATTTTTCAGGCGATGGAGTTGATAATCCAGTTCCGACGCATATTTGTGCGGGCGCCTGCCGTCCGGGCGGCCGCTGACTTCCATTTGCAGCAGCCCCAGATCCAGCCTTAATTGAATTTTAGGTTTGCCATCGCGTCCGCGGATAATGCGAACGTTGACTTGTCTGGGTTCAAAACTCCAACCAGAGAGGGCGGAAGAAATATCCACACTTTCCGGATTTTTTGGTGAGCGCCGCATATTGCACCTCCCGTAAAGTAACACCACCCTCACAGCTCTATGTGAGATTATAGCGAGTGCCGCGCCGGCTGCACGCAAAACTTGAGAAAATTTTACCCGCGCAAAGATTTTTTGCGTCCCAAAACATTCCCGCAACGCTGCCGCATTGAGCTATGGGAGCGCGTTGCGCTTGAAACAAAGGTCAGGAATCTTTTATTGCAATTCATTCTTGCAAAGCGGCGGCTACGGGGCCAGATGCGGCGCAATCTCATGGCCATGCGTAAATTCATAGTAGAGCCGGGCGTATTGGCCGTTACGTTCCAGCAGGCTCTGGTGGGTGCCGTGCTCAACAATGCGACCGTGATCCAGTACCAGCACCTGATGAGCTCCAATAATGGTGCTTAGACGGTGTGCCACAATAAACGTGGTGCGGTTTTCCACCAGGCGCTCCAGAGCCTTTTGAATAAGCAATTCGGTTTGTGTATCAATGGCGCTGGTGGCTTCATCGAGAATTAAAATACGCGGATTGGCGAGAAACGCCCGGCAAAAGCAGACCAGTTGCCGCTGGCCCAGGCTCAGCGATCCGCCGCGTTCACCCACATCAGTCTGGAAACCGTCTTTAAGCCGAGAGAGGATGTCGTAACAATCCAACTGCCGGGCGGCGTCATAAACCTGCTGGTCCGTCGCATCGGGGCGGGTGTAGCGGATGTTATCCATGACGGTACCGGTGAAGAGAAAATTATTCTGGGAAACAATGCCGGTTTGTCGATGCAGACTTTCGCCATGAACCTTTCGCAGATCATAACCATCCATGAGAATTCGCCCCTGCTGGGGCTGATAGAATCGGCAGATCAGACTGATCACCGTGGATTTGCCGCAGCCGGTCTGCCCGACCAGCGCGATGGTTTGTCCGGCCTGGGCGTCAAAATTAACATCATGGAGCACCGGCTTGGCAGGATCATAGCCGAAGGTTACGTGCTCAAAGCGCACCGCACCGCGAATTTCCGGAAGCAGCACGGCATCGGGTTCATCGGTGACCTGTGGCTTTTCCGCCAGCAGATTTTGCACACGTTCGGCACACGCCATGGCCATCATCGTGTCATTGTAAAAATTGCCGAAGTTAATGACCGGCCCCATAAACCAGTCCCAGTAAACATACAACGCAACAAGTTCCCCGACTTTGAATCGCTGGTTTGCCGGGCCATCAGCGGTATGAAAAACCAGCCACGCGCCAAATAGGAGGATAATCACTTTTCCCAGAAACCCCACCACGCCCAGCAGGGGTTGATAAATGCCGTTGATATAGGCAGCGCGCATGTTATTGGCGGTGTTGGTGGTTTGCAGATCATTAAACACGTCCAGATTCTGATTCTGCCGGTTAAAAGCGGTCACAACGCGCATTCCGGAAATATTTTCCGCCAGGTTGGTGCTCACACGCGTATAACCTTCACGCGTCATGCGCCAGGCCACGCCCACCTTTCGGCGGTAAACATTATTCATCAGATAAAGCACCGGTCCCAGCCACAATACCGCCAGGCCCATGCGCCAGTCCATCAGCATAATAATGGCCGCCGCAATGAGCATCATGGTGAGGTTGGAAAATGCGGTATTAATTCCCCAGACAATAAAATTGGACATGGAATCAATATCGCTGGTGCCGCGCGTCAGGATGCGGCCAAAACGTGTTTTGTCATAGAAGTTCATGGACAGTTCCTGCAAATGCGCGAAAACAGCCCGGCGCAGCGTGAAAATCACTTTCTGCCCGATCAACGTGGTGTAATAAATTCCGAAACGTTGCAGCAGCAGGGCCGCGGTCATGGTTAAAGCCCACGCGCCAATGGTAGAGGTAATATTACAGTACGCCAGTTCCCGCCGGCCAAGATGCGCCAGCGTTCCCGCGGCACCGACACTGAACCAACTGATTATATTGATGATATAAGATGTGAATATATTTGGATGTTTTCCGGGAATATCCGTGTCCACCAGTTGCTGCATATAACGCGGCGTGATCATTTCCAGTAGATTCACCATCGTGCCCACCACGGTGGTAAGAATATACGCATTGCGATACGGCCGCATCCAGCCCAGCACGCCCCGGAGAACCTTGCGCTCAATGGGCTTACGATCCGGCTCAAAATCCGGATCCAGGGATGATACGCCTCCCGATGGACCGGTGCCCTGTTGCGCTGCGGACCGCGGGGTGTCCCTCCGACGGCGTAAAAACGGCAATAGTGGCTTCATAGCGCTCCCTCCGCCGCAACGCGCCGTGATGTTGATCCCAGCGGCGGCAGAACGCCCGGGCCGCCGCCGACAAGCTGCACCTGGGCAATTTCCCGGTAATGCCCGTGTTGGCGCAACAATTCGTCATGCGTGCCGGCCTGCGTGATAGTTCCCTCCTCCAGCACCAGCACCAGATCAGCCGCTTTGACGGTACTTAAACGGTGGGCGATGATAAAAACGGTGCGGTCCTGCAACACGAGTTCCAAAGCGCGGCGAATCAGATGTTCCGTTGCCGGATCCACGGCGGCCAGGGCGTCGTCAAGGATGAGAATGCGCGGATTGGCGACTATGGCCCGGGCGATGGCCAGTCGTTGTTTCTGCCCTCCGGAAAGCGTCAGCCCGCGTTCACCGAGCATGGTGTCATATTGCTTTGGCAGGTCCATAATAAATTCATGGGCCTGGGCAATCCGCGCCGCCGCCTCCACTTGCTCTACCGAGGCCTGGGGATCACCGTAGCGGATGTTGTTAATCACGGTATCCGAGAAAAGAAATGTCTCCTGAAATACAAATCCCATAGCCTGCCGCACCGAGCGCAGGGAAATCGATCGAATATCATGACCATCAACAAAAATCGCACCGACTTGCGGGTCATAGAAGCGGGCCAGAAGCTGCATCATCGTGGTTTTGCCGGCACCGGTAGGACCCACCAGCGCTGTAACCGAGCCGGGAGGCGCCTGAAAGGAGATATTTTTTAAGACCGGCTTTTCCCGATGGTAGCCGAAGGTAACACCGGAAAATTCCACCGCGCCCGGTCCCGGTGGCAATGGCGGTAACGCTGCTTGAGCGATACTGGGATAGGCATAGAGAATTTCAAAGAATCTCCGGGCGGAAACCACGGCCATCTGATATTGGTTGGCAATCTGGTTAATTTGTTGCAAACGGGAGAGAATCGCACCCATCGCTACGCCGAATACCAGAATATCACCGGCGTGCAGTTTTCCGCTGACCGCCAGCAGAGCACCTAGAAAAAACAGCAGCAGATTGGCTCCCGTGGCGATTCCCCGAATCACGGGAATAAAATTCGCCCACATGCCCACCGTGGTCATTACCTGTGAAAAATAGGTATCGGCAGTCGCGTTGTATTTGTCGGTTTCTGTAGTCTCGGTGGCAAAAGCCTTGACCACGTTTACGCCTGCGACATTTTCGCTGTACACGTTGACCAGTTTATCGCCCGTCGTCATGAGATCGCGCTGCACTGGCCGCATTTTTTTTCCAAACCGCAGGATGTACCAGATCCAGAATGGCACGGGAAGTAAGGACGCCAAACCCACCCAGGGATTGATGGTGGCGATTAAAATATTATAACCAATTGTGTAGCCGACAATTTCCGCGATGGAAACCAGAGACAAGTTGACGAAAAACCGCACATTATGCAGATCCGACAAAGCCCTGTTGATCAATTGCCCGCTGGAATGGGCGTCATGAAATGAAAAGCCCACCTGCTGAAGCTGATCATACACCGCCGATCGCATGTGAAATACCATATCCATGCTTAAGCGGGTGTTGGTGATGCTGCGAAAAAAATTGCATACACTCGAAAGAACGATAAAAAATGCCAACATCCCCACCAGCATCAACGCCACATGCAGCGAACCGGTGCGAAACGCATTCCAGTCCGGCTTTTGCGTGCCCCCAGCGATCCCCGTCCCCGCTGAACTTAGTGTGGTGCCGACGGTATTGATCACCACGCGCGTGAGGTCTACAGCCGAAATTTCCAGAAAGACGCCCAGCCCCACCAGCAGACACGCCAGAACCGCCAGCCATTTTACCGGCCGCACAAACTGGAACATGTGCCTGATGAGTTCAAAATTGCTGAAGTTATTCGGATCGCGTGATGCCGTATTCGGTGGAAGCGATCCGGCAGTGCAGGCAAATTCTGGATGGTTGTCGCCCCGCGCAGGCTCTGCTCCAGGCGGTTGATCCGACCGCGGCTGACCTGAATTCGAAGATTGCTTGTCGCGTTGCATACGTGCCACGAATCCGCCGTTGAACCAATGACCCTGCGCAAACCCGCCCCGTCATAGATGGCGGCCGGGAGGAGCGGTTTCCGCAGGGGTTGAAGTTACTTCAAACAGCCCCGGCGTGCAAACATCCTGTAACGATACATCCTTGGCCGGTCCACGAGGTTCTGCCGGGCCATGGGTCCATTATCCGTCGGCATTTCGGGCACGCATATTTCCAACGGAAGGATCAAACAACTTCCGGTAATTCATTGCCGCTTGAAAAACTTTTTAGCATCGGCACGTTTTCCCAACGCCTTATTCCGTAGCTTTATTCCATAGCTTTCGCGACGCACTTCGCACAACGTTAAAATTCCATCCGGGAATATCATGCCGCAGGTTTTCTTCCGCATTAGCAGTACTGACAAATGAAATGCCGGCCTTCACCAGCACGGGTCCGGATTTTCGCAAAAATCGTCCGAAGACAATAAGGTCCCGGCCGGTCTTCTGCGTTACCTGCACATCAGCGGCCGGGAATTGTTTCA
>DAHXLH010000014.1:0-7453 GCA_027366115.1 Phycisphaerales bacterium | reverse complement strand
GGAAGTAGTCGGGGTAACGGCAAAATCGATGCTTACATTGACGTTATTAAGGATGTTCTGGTTATAAAATGTCAGCGCGCTATTGATATCCGAGGCGATGGTGCTGTAGCTGGCGCTTCCGGTAATGGAGCTTTCAAAATGTGGCGTGATGGTCATAGCGCCCACTGAACTGTTGATGGCACCTGCGGCCATCAACATCATCGCAGATGCGGCCAAAAGTTTGTGCCCGCTGGTTGTTCCAAAATTGCCCGATGGTGAGATAAGCATACTCTACCCTTTCCGCTCGTAAAACATTGCCAAAAAAAGTTGAAGCGACAAGCTTCAATTAAGGTTAAGACTAGTCCGAATAACGATACTGTCAAGGAAATTTTGTCCGGAATTGTAATATAGGACTTTTACCCCTGGAACGACATGCCGTTTTATGCAATAAAAGTACGCGATGCTGAAAATATCATTTCGGCTGCGGGGTGAGGGACCGCGCGGGCGCTACTCTTCGCCAAAGCGGCCGTTGACAAGACTTTCCAGTGCGTCCAGAGCTTTACCGGCGTCTTCTCCGTCGGCTTCAAGCTTCAGGCCGGTGCCTTCGGTGGCGGCGAGCATCATCATGTGCATGATGCTTTTGCCATCCACGCATTGATCCCCCTTCCAGACGCGGATATTGCTCCTGAATTGATTGGCAACATCCACAAACTGCATAGCCGGGCGGGCATGCAGTCCGAGTCGGTTTGAAATTTTTACTTGTCTGTCCATGATTCGGCGGCACCCACATATTGAGCGAGTTTAGTAACAGTAATCTGGTCCCAAGGGATAAAAGTGCGTCAGCGAGCCATACCGGCTTGATCAGCCTCTTCGATTAATTCGATAATTTCCTCACGCGAAGACGCCTGCCGCAGAAAGCGCCGAAAGTTGTCCTGCTGAAGATTGCGGAAAATATTTTCCATGGCATGCAGATGGCCATCGGGATTATCTGGCGGGGAAAGTAACAGCACCACACTGAATACCGGTGCCTGATCCAACGCTGAAAAATCGATCCCGGCGGCACTGCGACCAATGGTTCCGATACGTTTTTTTACACAGGCGAGTTTGCCGTGTGGCACCGCCACGCCCTTGCCAAATCCCGTGCTGCCGTGCCGTTCACGGTCCAAGATGGCTTTACAGATGGTGTCCACATCCGCCGTGGAAAATGCTCCGGTGGCGGCTAAAGCTTCTACGAGTTCCCTGATCACCCCGTCGCGGCTAGTTGCCTTGAGTTCCGGGACGATAGCGTCCTTCACGATAAATTCACCGAGTTTCATGGGTTGGTTATCTCACACATACAATCGCCGATAATCCCAGCTTAATTTAATATCCTTGCCCGCAGGGCATTATAGCCACCGAGCTTGCCGGGGCTAACCGGGATGTTTACGATTTCGGAATCGGTCTTTATGTTCCGTAAGCTGACGTTCAATCTTGTGGGCGGCCTGATCGATGCAGGCATACAGGTCGTCGCCCTCCTGTGTTGCGACAAACATGTTGCGGTGTTCAGCGCTGACGATAAATTCCACCCGCTTATGTTTGGCTTCTGTGCCGTCAAGGATGATTTCAATTTCCTTGATGAGGTCATAATATTTCAACATCTTATTGGCCTTCGCCTCCGCATGTTCGCGAATCGCCGGGGTCACTTCAAGATGACGGCACGTGAGGGTGATGATCACTTATCCAAACTCCTAGCAGTCTCGGCCCGTATCAGCGGTCTTGCTGTGGCGAGAACCCTATCTAAATTATCGGCTTATTGTGTGACCGTCAACCAACAGAAATCTCGCCCAGCGGGAGACTTGCAATCAAATCCGCACTGCGTATACTTAATAACTTGCGAAATTCGCAGGCGGACAACTGGTTCGCCTTTGATTATCCTGGAGATGTGTCATGGCGCATAAAAAAGGTCAAGGTTCCACTCAAAACGGGCGGGACAGTAATCCGAAATACCTGGGCGTAAAAGCGTATGCCGGGGAAGTCGTTACCACCGGTTCGATTATTATTCGGCAACGCGGAACAAAGTATCGCGCGGGCAAGAATGTCGGTTTGGCGCGCGACGACAGCCTTTTTGCTTTAGCTCCGGGCCGGGTGCATTTTGCTTCCAACTTAAAAGTTTCGGTGGAACCCCTTGAGCAGGCCGCCACAACGGCCGCCAATTAACAAGCCATCGTTGCTGCTTAATGCTTTTTCAAAACTTGCGTCCGGCAACTCCTTATGTGCTGCGCTAAAAATAGGTTGGTCTATCCGATAGGCCAACGTCGTCCGCCCAGCGAAAATATTTTGGGAGTTTGCAATGAAGCTCAGCTTGACGCCCCGCATTTTTGGTCTACTCGCATTTTTGGCGCTTAGCGGCGTGTTGCCCAGCTGTACCCATGTGGCGGGCACGGCCACGTGGCAAGGTACCAGTTTTCCAGCAGCGGGGGCAGAATTATCCGTCGGGCCTCCGGGCAGCACCTTTACCCGGCACTATTATCCTGTGAATACCAAGGGGCATTTCAGTTTCTGGATATCCTCATTGGATAAGGCCAATATCTGGCTCTGGTCCGGGCAGGGCAGCCCGAATCTGGACGCTGTGCAAATAGACCCCACGCAAGTTAGCGATCACATGACTGTTGCGGTGCCGAAACGTCTCGTCCCGCAGCAGTGATCGCAGGCGGAAAATTCCGCAGTTTTTAATTGCACCCGGAGCCTGTCTGGGTCATGCTTGCCCAGAGGGATTTAGATTTTTTTCCTCTGCCATCGCCCCCGCATGTAGACAACCGCGTTGAATATTCCCCGGTAATTCAGATCAACCCATATTGCCACCCATACCGCAATCAGGTTCTCCCCGTGGATCCCATGCGTCGCCATCCAATATAGCCCAAGGGCCAGCACCGCCCAGCGCACCACCAGAATGCCGGAAACCGTGCATATCATCGGCAGTACGGTTTCGCCTGCGCCTTTGAGCGCGCCGGAAAATACAATCGCCAGTGCAAATGCCGGCTGCGCCAACCCCGCCAGGACCAAGGGCCAGAAGCCGGCCTTAATTACCGGGGGAGAATTAACAATTAACGAGAGCATAAATCCCGGGCAGAATATCATCGGCAACGCCAGAACCGTCATGGTAACAAGCGCCAGTGTGTTGGCGATTTTGCCTGCCTGTTTTGCCGCTTCCGGCTTGCCGGCCCCAAGATATTGCCCCACAAGGGTAGAGGCAGCAATACCAAAGCCGAAGCCGGGGAGAAAAGAAATCGATTCAATACGCAAAACGGCGTTATGTGCCGCCAGCAGATAACCGTTAGGATCATTTTTGGAATTGATGACAAAAATAACAATTAAAAACTGCCCACCCCACAGCAAGATACCCTCCACCCAGCTGGGAATGCCGATTTTCAGCACGCGCATCAGAATATGGGGGATAATTCGTAAATGTCGCAGGCGTAAGTTAATGGGGCTTAAGCCGGTAAACAAAACCACCGCCGCACAGATCCCGCCCGTGAGATAAGCCAGCAGTGTGCCAAACGCATCGCCGCGAATTCCCCAGGCCGGCAGGCCAAAGTACCCATAGGCAAAAGCGGTGGATGCCACCAGGTTTACCAGCATGACCATGAACATGATGGCCATGGGCCGCACCGTATCTCCAGCGCCGCGGATGCACGCCATACCGATCTGCGCGGTGGTCTGCAGGCTGATGGTGATGACCATAATTTGCAGATATTGCCGGGCAAAATGTGCTGATATTCCGCTAAGGCCGCAGCCATAGGAAATCTGCCGGGCAAAAACATATAGCAATACGGATAGCAGGGTGCTGGCAATAAATGCCGAACTCACAGATGTGCCGGCAACTCTCTGGGCCATGCGGGACCGGCGTGATCCAAACGCCCGCGCCACAATGGCGGTTGCCCCTACGCCCAGCGCCGCAGTCATCAATCCCGCAAACCATTGCAGATAGGTCATAATGCCCACGGCCGCCGAGGCCGCCGCAATGGTATTAGCGGTCCCCGGCAAATGCCCGGCAACTACGGTGTCAGTCAGGCCAATGACCGCAGCCAGTATCTGCTCGACAATCGCCGGGCTGGCCAGCTTCAGGACCAGCGCCGCGCTGGGCTGATGGTCGACAAAATCCATCCGCCGGCTGCGTGTTTTAGTCGCCGGCGGCTCGAGATCCTGCGGAGCCATACTGGCGGCTTCGGATTCTTCCCATTCCGGATAATCGGTGGTGGATTTCAGTTTATTTCTCCGTCAGGCTTTTTCGAGATGAGGCCGGACTTTTCGCCTTGCCGCGCTGGGACTCTGTTTGCCGTGCCGCAGGCGATTCAGGCTCGGCTTTTCTAACGGCCAATGCCAGAAGTTCCTGCGCCTGGGCCAGGGATGTGGGAGTAATATTTTTCCCGGTAATCATTTCCGCCAGTTCCTCCAGACGCACTTGGCCCGAAAGAGCGCTCACGGAAGTAAAACTTTCCCCATCGCGCACAACTTTTTTAATACTGATATGTCGATCCGCATACGCCGCTATCTGCGGCAAATGCGTGATACACAGAACTTGGTGCCGCCCTGCGATATCGCGTAATTTTTCACCGATGATCGTCCCCATCCGTCCGCCGACATTGGCGTCAATTTCATCAAATACCAGCACGCTGACCCGGTCGGAGGCCGCCAAAATAGACTTCACCGCCAGCATCACGCGCGATAGTTCTCCGCCACTGGCGATTTTGCGCAAGGGCCGCCCTGGCTGCCCTGGATTGGGTGCCAGCATAAATTCCACCGTCTCCATTCCGCTGGGCGAAGCAAATGGATCATCCGGATAGCCCTTTGTTTCGCCTGCGGCCGGCACGGGCAAAAATTCGATGTGAAACCGGGCCTCCTTCATTCCCAAATCAGCCAATTGCTGATGCACTCCAGGTGTAACAATCTGCGCGGCATTTCTTCGCCCCTGCGATAGTTTGGCCCCAACAGCTAATAACTGCTTCTCCAACTCTGCAATGCGTGCATCGCAATCGACCGAGTTTTGATCGGCGGATTTCAATTGCGTCAACTGCTCTTTGATGCTTTCCTGATACTCCAGTAACTGGTCCAAGCCGCCGCCGTGGCCGCAATATTTGCTGATCAACCGATTAAGTGTATTAAGCCGATCGGATACGCTCGCGAGCTCTTCGGGGTCCAACTCCAGGTGATCCAGCGTGCGGCGTAAAGTAAATGCCGCATCATCCAGTGCGATCGTGGAATCTTTTACCTGTCCGGCGGCGGCGATAAAATCCGGATTTAATTCCGCCGCCTCCAGGAGAACCGCAGTAACGGTTTTCAATCGACCTATAATGGCGGCGTCATCTTCATAGAGTGCTTCATACGCGCTGCCGCCGAGGCGTTTAATTTTTTCGATATTGCTTAACAGTCGGTGCCGCGCTTCCAGTACCTCTAATTCTCCCGCCTGCGGACTGGCATCCTCCATTTCCCGCAATTGAAATTCATAAAGCTCCATCTGTTGCTTGCGCAAGGTTTGTGAGGCGCTAAGTTCCCGCGATTGGATCATCAGTTCCCGTCGCTGCTGATGCAGCGTGCGAAATTCTTCAGCCAGCGCACTAAGATGCCCGGCGTCATCAAGCAAGGCCAGTTGGTTGGCGGGCTTAAGCAGGTATTGGGCGTCATGCTGGCCGTGAATATCCACCAGCGTCTCAGCAATGTTTTTGAGCATGGATCCCGTGAGCGGCTGGCCGTTAAGTGAAGCCGTGGTGCGGCCTGATTCATGAATTCGCCGGACGAGAATAATTTCCGGTTCGTCCGCCAAAGGCAGATCGGTAATCTCCGCCAGGCGGCGGCGCAGGGCAGCGTTTTGAATAACAAATACACCGGTAATGCGCGCCTCGCTAGCCCCGGCCCGCAGCATATTCTGCCCCGACCGCAACGCCAGCAGCAGTTCCAACGCCCCCAGCACCAACGACTTTCCCGCTCCGGTCTGTCCCGTAAAGCAGTTCAAGCCCGCGTCAAATTCAACCG
The DNA here is from genome assembly GCA_027366115.1 of Phycisphaerales bacterium. Classification (GTDB taxonomy): domain Bacteria; phylum Planctomycetota; class Phycisphaerae; order WQYP01; family WQYP01; genus JAMDCX01. The sequence goes on along the minus strand of DAHXLH010000014.1, from coordinate 1,465 downwards.
CCGCATCCGCAATAACGGCCAAATTAGAAATATGCAGTTCACGCAGCATGATCTAAGACTACCTCAGCCAAACACCGGACGGTATTCTAACCGCACACGCGTTAGAGTATATGAGCTGCCCGGACGCAATCCAGTCGCAGGTGGTCTTCATTGCGAGTCAAGCGGAACAGAGTCCCGCCTCCGCCGGGAATATTTGCGGGCAGAAGCGGGGCGCGGGGACACCAGTCCGCGGCCAGACGGCCACTTCTGCATTTCCTTAAGCGGACGCTATCGGGGGGCCGGATGATGGTCGATTAGTCCTTCGCGGATTTACGGATTTTATAAAGAAATTCGGCTCCCTCCCGGATGCCTTGTTCCAGACCCACAAATCCATAAACCTCAGCTATACAGCTATCAAAATCCAGCCGGTCCGGGCAGGCAATCTCTTTCGGTAATTCTCTTATACTGCGCGCAAGCAACGGGCGGAAATATGTTTTTATTCTGGCGGCAGCCGCTGCATCGGGTCTATCGGGATTCAGCATATGAAAGGTTTTCGATAACTTGGTTGCGTTAAGGTCTAAGACTCCTAACCCGCGGCCGAACCCAGCAGCTTCGATCAGGAACATTCCCAAGGTAGAATTCAAGAGCGCGTGTACGAGTTCAGCGTCAGTATGTGGAGGCTCGCGGAGCGTAAGCCGGATGAATCGCTGATTGACAAATGCCTGTTCTTTCAGCCGGAACACGCAAAGCCGAGCGTCGGGGTTAATGGGGATTGCAAAATCCGCGAGTGAAGATGCTTTCATTTCGTACTACTTACGTGCAAACGGATGTTCGATTTCACACGAGTCGCATACGGTATATCTGAATCGCGCTGAGTTCCAGTTGAACCGCCTCGCTAAGGCAATTCCACGCCTGGCCAAGGCGCTGCGCAGCCAGCGTGATGTAGTCAATGTGAGCCTTTTTAAAAAGCTGCGCCTCATCGTTCTGCTCAATGCCGCAGAATCGCCGCCCTTCCAACAGGGCGGCGACAAGAAAGCTCCCGCTGCCGAACGCGTTATCCAACACGAGTTCTCCCGGGCGCGAGTAAGTGCGGACCAGGTACTGTCCCAGCGCCACGGGCTTTTGCGTGGGATGCCACACCTGCCCCTCACTTTCAGCGGTCTTAAAATAAATTACGTCCGTGGGAAATCGCTGCCCCTCGCTGCGGACGCGCGCGGGGAGAAAATCTCCGTATGAGCCGGAGAGCTGATTCTTGCGCACGCCTTTGTCATAGGGCACGCCTAGCCCCATCTGAGGAAAATAGGCCGCCTGCCTGGGTGAGAAAACGCATATATCCTCATGTTTTCGCAACGGCTGGCGTCTGGCGTTGAGGAAATTTGTCGGCTTCGATTTTTCCCAAACCAGTTTGTAACGGAACCATTTTTCGTTTGAGACCATCAGTCGGGCGGTGAACAGGCCTTGTGCCGTTAGTACAATCGTGCCCGAT
>DAHXLH010000012.1:0-11436 GCA_027366115.1 Phycisphaerales bacterium | reverse complement strand
CGAGTCGGAAGTTATGGTCAAATTGCGCGGGGCAGCGCTGAAATGCATCGCGGGGAGTTTAGCCATCCAACCGCCATGGGCGTCGGCAGTTGCGGTAACCGTATGGCCCGCAAAGCTGACCGTAATTTTTTGTCCCCGCTTAGCCCAGCCCCATACCGGATCCTTCATGCCGCGTTGCAGCACCAGATGATTGGTGAACAGATTGGAAACGGTAAAAGGCGTTGACGCATGGACCGCCGGCAAACCGCTGAGGATTGCCAAAAGACTGATGAGCATCGAGGCCATGAATCGCATATCCGCATCTCCATTTTCTGAACATTAAAACCCTGTGGCGTTTCGGCTGTGAAGGACTATATCGGCAACAGAAGAATTAGCAACTAATGGCGTAAAATGGCAATAACTCGAATCCTAGGTATTTCAAAACTGGATATTCCTGCGGCCGCCGCGGATGGCGTAACTGTCGGCACGTTGCAGGGTGATGATTCGCCCGTAGAATATGCCGCAGGATGTTGTCTGGGGCTGGGATGCGGCGGTGGGTTACAGGGCCGGAGTCTAACAGGCTTGTTCCAGCAATAACGACAGGAGAATGTAATGGCCCGCATAGAAGGTATCCGCATCAAGAATTTCCGCGCGCTTCGCGACATTCGACTGGGGAAGCTTTGGAGCCATCAGGAGGCTGCGGCATTGACACCAATGACGGCGGTTATCGGCAAGAACGGTGTCGGAAAAAGTTCATTATTCGACGCATTTGGCTTCCTGGCCGACTGCTTAAAATCCGGAGTTGAGGAAGCCTGTGACCTTCGCGGGCGCGGCGGATTCAATCGCGTTCGATCGCAGGGCCAGGAAGGCAGCATCGAGTTTGAGGTGTATTACAGGGAAGATCGAAATGCTCGTCCTATTACCTACGAGTTAGCTGTGGATGTGGATCAGAATGGTCGCCCCTACGTCCTGCGAGAACGCCTGCGACAACGGCGGAAAGAGCAACAACGCGGGTGGCCTTTCTCCTTTCTGATCTTGAACGAAGGCAAGGGCATTGCCTGGAAGGGCCAAGTTGCCGGCACCCAGGTTGAAGAACAAGCCGACCCGCAATTCAATCTTTCGGCCCTCATTAAATCCATCAAGCGAGGAGACGCGGGGGAGGAAGGGCGTGAAACGGAGGTTGTCGAACTTGAGGATAAGCGTAAACTTGGCATCGCTACGCTTGGCTCGCTCAAGCAACATCCCCGAATCTCTTCATTCCGGCGTTTTATCGAAGGTTGGTATCTCAGTTACTTTACTCCGGACGCGGCTCGCAGCCTGCCCCTTGCGGGGCCGCAGAAACATCTGAACGTTCATGGCGATAATCTGGGCAATGTTGTTCAATTTATGGAGCGTCAATACGCCAGGAAACTCCAATCCATTTTGGACCGCATCGCAGCCAAAATTCCCGGCATCCATAAGATCGCCACCGATACAACGGCGGACGGGCGATTGCTGCTGCGATTTAACGATAAAGGATTTGAGAGTCCGTTCTACGCGCAGCAGATGTCTGACGGCACCCTGAAGGTGTTTGCTTATCTTCTGCTGTTGGAAGATCCGTCGCCTCCGCCGTTTCTTTGCATCGAGGAGCCGGAAAACGGCCTCTACCATAAGTTGCTGGAAACTCTTGCAACAGAATTCAGGGCGCACGCCACAGGCCAGAAAGGCGGTTCGCAAATATTCATGACTACTCATCAACCATATTTTGTTGACGCCTTGACTCCCGACGAGGTCTGGATATTGGAAAAGGCGGATGACGGTTTTTCCACGATCCGGCGGGCTGGTACCGATGTAACGGTCAAAAATATGGTGGAGCAGGGGCTTCCCTTGGGCGGCCTTTGGTACAGTGACTACTTGGATGCGGGGTAGGCGCGGTGCATTTTGATATACTCGTCGAAGACCAATCCGGCAAGAAGGCTTTGGATATCCTCGTGCCCAAGATCGTCGTGTGCCCACATACATTCAAAATTCACTCATATAAGGGAATCGGGCGCGTTCCGAAGAATATGCGGGATACGGATGACCCGGCGAAACGCATTCTTCTTGAGAATCTTCCAAAGCTTCTGAAGGGTTATGGAAAGACGCACGCCGGGTATCAGGGCTATGCGGCGGCTGTGGTAGTGGTCTGCGATCTGGATAATCGGTGCCTCAAGGCATTTCGCCACGAGCTCCTGGCGATTCTTGGCCAATGCCGTCCCCAACCTTTAGCCCGTTTTTGCTTCGCCGTCGAAGAAGGCGAAGCGTGGCTTATGGGAGACTTGGATGCCGTGGCTACCGCATATCCGGATGCAGACAAGATCGTTCTTAATTCCTATGTGAACGACAGTATCTGTGGAACGTGGGAGAAGCTGGCGGACGCGGTGTATGCTGGTGGTTCGCTTGCTCTGTCCGCCGAAGGCCGGCAGGTTGTTGGAGAGGAAAAGTCAAAATGGGCACAAGCTATTTCACAGTTAATAGATGTGGAGACCAACAATTCGCCGAGCTTCCGCTATTTTCGAGACGCGCTACGAGCGCTTGCGACTCAGTGTTAGTGCATGGTTTGCCAAGCCCTTGCTTGCCGGGCATTATATCGGGCTGGGTTTTGGTTTGGCTTTGGAGTTTACACCATGATTGAAACGGCAAAAAAAATTGTACTGGCTTATTCCGGCGGACTGGATACTTCGGTGATTCTCCCCTGGCTTAAAGACAATTACCCCGGCTGCGAAGTGATCGCATTTGCCGCGGAACTTGGACAGGGCGATGAACTCGATGGAATAAAGAAAAAAGCCCTGGCCAGCGGGGCGGATAAGTGCATTGTTGCTGATTTGCGGGAAGAATTTGCCCGTGATTACTGCTTCCCCATGCTGCGGGCCGGGGCGGTTTATGAACACAGTTATCTGCTGGGAACCTCCATCGCGCGCCCGCTGATCGCCAAACATCAGGTGCGTGTGGCGCACGAACTCGGTGCCGATGCTGTAGCGCACGGTGCCACAGGTAAGGGCAATGATCAGGTGCGCTTTGAGCTTACCTACATGGCCCTTGGCCCGGAACTGCACATTATTGCCCCGTGGAAAGAGGATCGCTTTGAACTCCGGAGCCGGGAGGCGGCCATTAAATATGCGAAGGAAAAAGGCGTGCCGATCAGCCAAACGGTGAAAAAGATTTACTCACGTGATCGCAATCTCTGGCACATTTCCCATGAGGGGGCTGATTTGGAAAATCCGGCTAATGAGCCGCTGGATAATCTGTGGGTCATGAGCGTTCCAGTCAGCAAGGCTCCGGGCAAAGCCGAATTTGTTACGGTTGGCTTTGAGGCCGGGACACCGGTCAGCGTCAATGGCCGCAAGCTGGCGGCGCATAAAATTATCGAAACACTTAATACCATCGCCGGACGCCACGGCGTAGGGCAGGTGGATTTGGTGGAAAACCGCCTCGTAGGTATGAAGAGCCGGGGCGCGTATGAAACGCCCGGCGGCACGGTGCTGCTGACCGCAATTCGCGCTTTGGAATCCCTGTGCATGGAACGAGATTTGGCCCATTACAAGCAGCAGATTGCCCTGAAATATGCGGATCTGGTTTATTATGGCCAGTGGTTCCATCCCCTGCGGGAAGCGTTGGATGCTTTTGTGACGGCCGCGACACGCCATGTCACGGGCACGGTAAAAATCCGCCTTTTCAAGGGGCGAGCCACCGTGGCAGCGGTTACGTCCGCGGGCAGTTTGTATCGGCCGGACTTGGCAAGCTTTACCATGGGAACGGAATATGACGGGAAAGACGCTATCGGCTTTATCAAGCTTTTCGGCCTGCCTATGAAGGTCAACGCCATGCGACAGCGCCAGGATTGAATTTATTGCCTGCAATTAGCCGATAAGTCAAGAAGTATTTCCGGCCGTTGTGGGCCTTATAACAGGATCAGCGCAAGGAGCACGCTACATGACGCAAACAGATCACCCGAACGCTCCAATCCTAGTGACGGGAGGAGCTGGTTTCATCGGCTCAAATTTTGTCACCTCCTGGATCAGCACCGTTGGCACACCGGTAGTGAATCTCGATAAGCTTACGTATGCCGGTAACTTGGAAAATCTGTCCGAGTTGCATGACAACCCCCGGCATATATTTGTACAGGGGGATATTAATAACCGAACACTTATTGATCAGCTCCTGGCCACGCATCAGCCGCGGGCCATTATTCATTTTGCCGCGGAAAGCCATGTAGATAGATCCATCCATGGGCCGGAAGATTTTGTCGTCACCAACGTCAATGGAACGTTTCATCTTCTCGAGGCCGCGCGGACGTACTGGTCCAAACTCGCGGAACCACAAAAAGCCGCTTTCCGGTTTCTCCATGTCTCCACCGATGAAGTTTACGGTTCATTAAGCGCTACCGACCCGGCCTTTACCGAAAAGACGCCCTATGCTCCCAATAGTCCGTATTCAGCTTCCAAGGCGGCTTCGGATCACCTGGTGCGGGCGTATTTTCACACGTACCACATGCCGGTACTGACCACCAATTGCTCTAATAATTACGGCCCGTTCCAGTTCCCGGAAAAGCTTATTCCACTGATCATTCTCAATGCTTTAGCCGGAAAACCATTGCCGGTTTACGGAGACGGCTTGAATGTTCGCGATTGGCTTTTTGTTCCGGATCACTGCGATGCCATTCGTGAAGTATTGAAAGCCGGGCGACCCGGTGAAACCTACAACATCGGCGGCAACAGTGAAATGAAAAATATCGATGTCGTGAAAGCCATCTGTTCGATTCTTGATGAGCTACGCCCCAATTCCCCCTACCGTCCCCATGCCTCACTGATTCATTATGTGAAAGACCGGCCCGGCCATGATCGGCGGTATGCCATGGATATTACTAAAATCAATCGCGAACTGTCCTGGAGTCCCAAATGTTCATTTGCCGATGGCATTCGCGCGACCGTGCAATGGTATTTGGATCATAGTGCCTGGATTGCTCACGTGGCCAGTGGCGAATATCGCAACTGGGTAGAGGCCAATTATGCCAAACGCGGTTAAGATATTGCCTGTGGGGCGACGCGCCTGAAGATTATTTGGACTTGTGGAGAAGTAAACATGCGAAAAGGCATTATTCTGGCCGGCGGTGCGGGAACCAGATTGCATCCCGTGACCTTGGCGGTTTCCAAGCAACTGCTGCCCGTTTATGACAAGCCGATGATTTATTATCCCCTTTCCACCCTGATGCTGGCCGGCATAAGAGACATCCTGCTAATTTCTACGCCGCTTGATACGCCGCGATTTCAGCAGTTGCTCGGTGACGGCAAACATTGGGGCCTGAATATTTCTTATGCCGTGCAACCGGAACCCAATGGCATTGCCCAGGCGTTTATTATCGGGAAGGAATTTATTGGCGACAGCCCCAGTGCCCTGGTGCTGGGAGATAACATTTTCTACGGCCACGATTTCGCCGCTGACCTCCATGCCGCCGCCGCCGAAACCACCGGAGCTACCGTTTTCGCCTATCCGGTTGTGGACCCGGAACGCTACGGCGTGGTGGAGTTTGATCAACATTTCAATGCCCTGTCGCTGGAAGAAAAGCCGGCGAAACCAAAATCCCGTTATGCGGTCACGGGTATATATTTTTACGGCCCGGATGTGGTATCAGTCGCGGAAAATCTTAAGCCCTCGGCGCGCGGTGAACTGGAAATCACCGATGTTAATAAAGTGTATCTGGCCAGGAAGACCCTGCGGGTAAAGGTCATGGGTCGGGGAATGGCGTGGCTGGATACCGGCACGCATCAATCACTGCTCGATGCATCCATGTATATCCAAACCATTGAACGTCGGCAGGGCCTCAAGGTGGCCTGCCCGGAGGAAATCGCCTGGCGGCGCGGCTTTATCACCGCCGATCAACTGCGGCAATTAGCCAAGCCCCTGTCAAAAAATGAATACGGGCAGTATCTGTTGGAAATCCTGGAAGAAAAGCTGGCGTGAAAATGAAAGTAATACCCACCGAAATTCCCGATGTGCTGCTGCTGGAACCTGCGGTTTACCGTGATTCCCGCGGCTTTTTTATGGAAAGTTATAATCAGCGATCCTTGGCCGCACTGGGAATCAATGCCGCGTTTGTGCAGGATAATCATTCCCGCTCCACCCGAGGCGTTCTGCGCGGATTGCATTACCAGATTCAACAGCCGCAGGGAAAGCTGGTCCGTGTGGTGCGCGGTGAGGTGTTCGATGTGGCGGTGGATATTCGCCGCCAGTCACCGACCTTCGGTAAATGGGTGGGATTTCATCTCTCCGATGAAAACCTGCGCATGGCCTATGTGCCGCCGGGATTCGCCCACGGCTTTGTCGTGCTTTCAGAAATAGTAGAGTTTCTATACAAAACCACCGATTATTATGCCAAAGAATTCGAACGGTCTATTTTGTACAGTGACCCAGACATCGGCATATCCTGGCCGGATGCCGGTGCCTTGGTCCTATCCGAAAAAGACCGCCATGCGCCCCCGCTCAATAAAGCGGAAGTGTACGGATAAACAGAGCATGGCATCATCAAGCATCGTGGTGATAGCCCGATGGTTGGTTAGCATCACTGGATCAACCACCGGATTATCATCCGGTGCTCTCCAGGTAATGACGACGACGGCGTATTTCAACGCGGCGATACGGCCGCGTCGCAGAGGAGGGAAAGAAACAAGGCCGCCGTCGCGCCAGGCCATGCGATTATTTCTTTAGCCTACGGCGCGATTCCGATGTGAAAACCAGTTCCTCCGCTGCAACCTCAAAGCTCTCTGAATTTTCATCCGGATTCACAACCGGCCGCACACGCACGAGCCGTCGGCCCATGGAACCTATGGCACCCCTGTCTTCAACAACGATTACTGTTGCCTTCGCGGGGGATCGAATGCACCTTCGGTATATATTGGATAAAATAACACTTGGTGTTATTTTATCCAATATAAGGGTTACGCCCGGGAGCTGCCGATGTATGACCGATTTCTCACAAAAGCTGTCCTTGCGGCATTAAAAGATACGCCCGTGGTATTGCTTCAGGGGCCGCGACAATGCGGTAAAAGCACGCTGGTTCAAAGCTTGGCGCGCGGGCCGCATCGGGCGCGGTATATAACGCTTGATGACCCGGTCGCACGCGCCGCCGCTGTTGCCGCGCCGTCGGATTTCATTGCGGGCTTCACCGGCCCGGTCGTCATTGATGAGGTGCAGCTTGCTCCTGAGATATTTCGGCCCATTAAGCTTTCCGTGGATAACAATCGCCGCCCCGGACGCTTTTTACTCACAGGGTCATCCAATATTTTACTATCTCCCAGACTCTCTGATTCCTTGGCCGGGCGAATGGAGATAATTCCTCTACAGCAGCTTTCACAAGGAGAGATCGCCGGCTGCCGTGAGGATTTTATTGACATGGCATTCGGGAAAACGCCCCCGCCCATGCGCGATTTCGCCGCCGTCAGCCGCGATCGTATCGCAAAAGTAATCACGGCCGGCGGTTATCCGGAGGTGATCAACCGCAAGGATCCGCAGCGGCGTGCGGCTTGGTTCAATTCCTATATCACGACGATTATCGAGCGGGACGTGCGGCAGTTGGCCGCAATTGACGGCCTGACGCAGATGCCGCGGCTGATGAGTCTGCTGGCAGCGCAGACCGGCGGGTTGTTGAATGTGGCGGAGCTTTCACGGGATCTGGGTTTTGCCCAACCCACCTTGGCACGCTATCTCACGCTCCTGCAGGCGACATATCTGTATCAGCCCCTGCCCGCATGGTCCATCAACATTCATAAGCGTTTGATAAAGCGCGAGAAAGTGTACCTCAGTGACACCGGCCTGGCGGCACATCTTCGGAATGTTGACACGGAGAATCTCGCCGATCCACAACACAATATGGGCGCACTGGTAGAGTCGTTGGTCGGACAGGAGTTGCGTAAGCAAAGCGCCTGGAGCGCTGTGCAGCCCAAGATCTACTACTACCGCACGACCGACGGGAAAGAGGTGGACTTTGTGCTGGAGGGCCGCAACGGTGGAATCGTGGGCGTGGAGGTAAAAGCCAGCCTGAACGTGAAGGCGTCAGAGCTGACGGGCCTGCACGATCTGGCCCAGACCGCGGGCAACAGATTTATCCGCGGCATCGTGTTGTACCTGGGGCGGGAGGTTGTCGCGATGGGGCCTCAACTCACGGCCATGCCTCTGACGGCTCTTTGGACGCCCGCCTGATAGCGAGGCGCACGCCGCCGCCTTAGCATATGGTGCTATATGTATGTGTATAGTATAGGATAATCTAACATTTGGTGTTATATTATCCAATTGTTTCCCGGAGCATGCGTTGCAAGGCCGCCAAAGGCAGGCCCATCACATTGGAATGTTCACCGGAGATTAATTCAACAAACGGGTCGTCCGGTGAATCCTGAATGCCATACGCACCAGCCTTGCCGCGCCACAGATTTGAATCCAGATAATTGTGCAGTTGCCGCTTAGAGAGTTTTTTCATGCGGCAGATCGAAACCACGGATTCCATTTGGCACTGATCCCCGCGCAGCACTACCAACCCCGTGATGACCTCATGCCTGGTCCCGGAAAGACTTCGCAGAATGGCTTCCGCATGACGGCGTGTGGCGGCTTTGTTAATAATGCGCGCATCATGAACCACAATCGTATCGGCCCCGATGATAATTGAATCCCGCCGCCGGGCGTTGGCCACGCTCTGGGCTTTGCGCAGCGCCAGGCACACCGGCCAGACTCGAATCGGCACGCTTTCCGGGCGGCGAGCCGGTTCGTGCAAGGTACTTTTAGCCACCCGAAAATTGTAGCCGGCCTTATGCATTAATTCCGCCCGGCGGGGAGAAGCACTTGCCAAAATAAGTTCCGGCAACGCCGCGACCGAATTTACGGCACCATGACGTTTTGAATTTTTTTCCATACGGTCTCCACAGGAAGCGATTGCAGCGTAGCGCTGCGGTCTTCCATACCTGAATCGCGATATTCGCCCGCTTGTTCAAAGCGCAGCACATGATCCATCTGGCCAAACGGCCCGACCGATACCGGATCAGTAGGGCCATACAAACCCACCAGGGGCCGCCCCAGCGCTGCGGCAACGTGCAATGGACCGCTGTCATTTCCAATAACGATTCGGCATAATGAAATCGCGGCGATTAATTCAGCCAAGCTCGTTCGGCCCGCCAGATTTACCGCCGCCCCACCCGCTTGATCTACCACCTGCTGACATAGCGCCTGTTCGCCCGGTGCGCCCAGCACCACCACCTTCATGCCGGAATCTGCCAAATGTCGGACAATCTGCGAATAGCCGTGTTCGGACCAGCGTTTGGCATTCCACCGCGCACCGGGAATTACCGCTGCTACGCTTTGCGATCCCATCAGCAGGCCGGTAATTTTTTCCAAAGCCGCGGCCTGAACCGGCATACGAAATTCCGCGGGGTCGCTTGTTGAGCCAATGACTGCCGCAAGGCTTCGCATGCGCACCACCGCCAGAGCACTGGGCCGGGGAACGCGGCTGTGATGGGTGTAAAGAAAGCGAGCACCCTCCCGGGCGTCGGCAAAGCCGATGCGCACAGGGGCATGGGAAGCTCTGGCCAAAAAGGCGCTTCGCAGAAGTCCCTGGGCATCAAAGACCATATCATACTGATTATCTTTGAGCGTCCGCATTAAGGCCCGGAGGTTGCTGCGCGCTGTGCCATGGGTGAACCAACCCGAGATTTTTCTCCGATCAAAATAAATCAGTTCATTGACCGCATCGTGCCCGCGCACCAAGTCCGCCAAGGCCGGGTCAATCAGCCAGTCAATGCGGCTCTCGGGAAACATTCGCTTGAGATCGCACAACAGCGGCAACGTTGTGGCGACATCTCCCAGTGCACTGGGTTTGATGATCAGCACACGCCGGGGTGATTGCCCCCCAACGGAAGACTGCGGCGATGCTAACACGCGCTATTCTCCGCATCGGGTAAGCAGGAAGTATCTTTATACAAATCCTGGGCGTCCGGCACACTTTCCCCCGCGCGGCCCGGCCCGTCCGAGCTGTAAAAGCGATCCAGGACGCCATTCCAGTCCGCGTGCGATTTTACCGCGATAAATGCTCGCCAGACTTCAGCGCCCTGCGGATGCAGGCGTGAATATTTAATGCCGATTTTCCGCATCTGCCGTGAGGCCTGTTCTTCACCGTAAATCTCCACCGCCAGAGCAAAATGCTCCATTAATCCGTCGCGCTGTTCATAAATGCTCGGCGGATCCAAGGCGGGCCGGCCGGCAATTAGAGCAGCGAATTCCCGGAAAATCCACGGATTACCAATGGCACCGCGCGCAATCCATACCCCATCCACGCCGGTATAACCATACATGCGCACCGCGTCCTGTGCGGTAAATACATCACCGCTGCCGAAGAGCGTCATGGTTGGATAACGGGCTTTGACCCTGCGCAGAAAATCCCAATCCGCTTTCCCCGTATATTTTTGTTCTACCGTGCGACCATGCACCGCCAGGGCCGCAAATTCCAGCGTTACGGCCTCGCGGAAAATGCGATCAAAATTCTCCGCCGCCTCCGATGTTTCATCCAAAGCCCGGCGCAGTTTCATGGTCAACGGTCCGCGCACTACCGCCCGCACCGCGCGCATAATTCTGATCGCTTCATCCGGATCACTTAACAGGTACCCCCCCCTGCGGCGGCCCATGACTTTTTTTACCGGACAGGCAAAATTCAAATCAATAACATCAAATCCTGATTCCAGAAGAATCCGCGCGGCCTGGGCCATCTCCTGGGGTTCGCTGCCCATAATCTGTCCGGCTACCGGATGATCGGCCGAGCAAAGAATCGAGCGTTTTGCCCGCCCGCGCCCGCCGGTAATAATCACCCGGTCCAGCAGCGCCGCGGTAACGGCATACGGGCAACCGCGCCGCCGGGCTACCACGCGCATGGCCATATCGCTGTATCCGGCCAAACCCGCCTGCATGGCCGGGCTGGCAAGCTGGAAAAGCCCAATGTGGCACGGGCGCGCAACCGCACTACTCACGACGGAAGCTGCCGCCGAGGCAGAAAAATCAGGGTGTGTTAAAACTCCGGTCATGGCATCCTGTAGCTGCATATTCCGCACCGTGCGGATTCATTAATGTAACATGGATGCCAAGAAACAAAAATCGCGCAAACTCAATTTCCCGCCACAGGATTGCCCGCCTCTTGCAGTTCCCGGCGAACTTTATCGGCCATAAGGGCCTGCCCCTGCCCCCGCAGGCGCTTTTCCAGAAGTTTTCCCACCTGATACCAGTTGCTTTCGTGCATAAACGGGTCAGCCATCCGTGGCGGGGCATGTATGCGTGCCCACGTGACTTCATAAAGCTTGGTGATGTTACTGTTGTGTTTCTGCCGACGCAGTATCGCAACCGCCTGATGTAACGCATTAAGAATAAACGGGCCGGCGTTGGCGTACTGGTTGATGACATCCATGAGGTACC
>DAHXLH010000315.1:0-7462 GCA_027366115.1 Phycisphaerales bacterium | reverse complement strand
TCAAATATGCGCCGCTGCTGATTTTCGGACACTCGGCGGCGGCATCATTTGTCTACGGAATCGCACAGTGGAATCCACAGAGAATCATTGCCCTGATCCCTGATAAATGTGGATACCCTTCGCCCGGCCAGAGCGGACTGCAGCCGGGCATACCGGTATTTCATCTCGAGGCGCAGTGGAGCGAATGGGGCGCGGGCTGGGGATTGCTGGTTCCATGGGACATCAGCGACTTTATAGCCGCACGAAAAAAGTGGCCCCGGAGCATTACCGGTGAATTTCTGGATGCGGGCACCGGCCATTTTGACTGGTGTGAGAAATCCGCCCCCCTCGTGGCAATGTTTATCCGGGACGCCGTCAAGTACCGCATCCCGGCCAATGAGCCGCGAAACCGGCCCGTCAAACTGCTGGCAATTAATAAAAGCAGGGGCTGGGTGATTGACATAACAAAATACGGCACAAAATATTCCAGGGCCATGCCTTACCGTGATTTTCATGGTAATCCGGCACATGAATCGTGGTTTTTCAACCGTAAGCTGGCGCAGGCAGTTAACGCATACATGGTGCACAGCTTCGCCAAAAAGCCGCAGCTCATTGATTTTGTGGTCCATGGAAAGCCGGCCCCATTAAAACAGAACGGATTTGCCAGTATGACGGCACATTTCAACCCGGATGGCGTGACATTCAATGTTTATGCGCGGTATCTCAACCAATCGCCAACACCGCATCTTTACAATGGGCGGCAGCTCGGTCACAGCACCGCGCCGATTCAATTCTGGACCATTGGCAGCGGGGCGCTTAAGCAGGTCGGTCCGCATACGTTTCGAGTTTGGATGCGCCGCGGTGGCGTGCGGCGGCAGGGGCCGCCATGGGAGCCGTGGGTGATCGCCTACAGCCCTGGCGATGCGCAGTATCAATCGACTGATCGGCCGGCTCACTTCTGGCTGGCGGATAGAAATACGGCAGGTAAGTCGCAACGCATTGATTTTCCGGCGCTGATGAATGTGGCCGCAGGAACGCGATCCATTCTCCTGCATGCCACATCAAGCCTGGGGTTGCCGGTGCAGTTTTTTGTCATCAGCGGACCGGTGCAGTTGGCCGCGGATAATCGGACCTTGAACTTTCTGCCCATTGCACCGAGAGCACGATTCCCCATGAAGGTTATCATCGGGGCATACCAATGGGGCCGGGCGATACATCCGCGTATCAAGTCCGCGGGGCCGGTTATTCGCGAGTTTGATATTGTAAAATCCGCGCGGTAATGCCCCAGTACGGCAGAGAAAAAGGATAAAATGTTGTCAGAATGGGAAATCATGCGTGATCATTCCCGGGACCGGGCATAAGCACGCTGTCCCGCAGTAGTGCGATTCATTACGCGGCCATTCATGCCCGAATATTGAAGTTGCCTGTGTGCGTTTTCCGAAGTTCGTGCTGTAGACGGCCTGAGCAACACAGTGGCCGCGTTTCATGAATGGCATGCCCAGACACTGCGGCGCGGCAACAGGACGTCACAGCGAAAACCGCTTGCGGTACTCGGCGGGGCTGGATCCCATGGCAGCGGCGAATGCGCGATGAAAGTGGCGCTTCGTGCCGAAACCGGCGCGGGCGAAGATCTTTTCCATCGGCCAGCGCGTTTCAACAAGCAATTGGCACGCCCGCTCAATGTGAGCATCAACAATTGCGGCATTGAGCGTTTTATCCATGACGCGTTTAAAGTCCCGTTCCAACTTGCTTTGAGAAACGCGCATGTGCCGGATAACGTCGGTCACGCGAATATTTTCCGCAGCGTGCTCACGGATATATTGTGCCGCAAGATGAACGACACGATCCGGAATTGAATTAACATCAGAAGATTGGCGCACCTGCAGCATTCCTGACGGCTCAATGATCACCGGTTCGATCTCCCCACCGGCGGAATGCTTCTGTGACAGCAGGCGATCCATCAGTTTTGCGGCCTCGTATCCCAGGCGCTGCGTCGGTAGAACCGCAGCGGAAATAGTTGGTGCAACGCTCTCGGCAAGAACCACGTCGTCATCCCAGGCCACGACCGCAACCTGCTCCGGTACGGCCACTGCGATGCCGGCGCAGGCATTGAGGATCGTCCGGGCGGCGGCCATGCTCCATGCAAAAATGCCGATGGGTTTGGGCAAGTTTTTTACCCAGCGCCTTAATTCCCGCGAAGTTGGTTCCGTGCTGCCGCGTCGTTTCGAGAGATGCAACGGACAATCGACCGATTGAGCAAATTGAATAACCGCATCCCGGCGAAAATCGTGATGGGGAATACTCCGGATGGTTTCGTCATAAGCGAATTGGCGAAAACCACCCGCCATCAGATGCTTTCCGATCGCCTGGGCCACCGCGATGTCATTGACACGGACGGCTGGGAGCTGAAGCAGCTTTACCGGTGGAACCGCGGTACAGGAGACAATTTTCGTCCGTTTTGACCGTACCATGCGGCAAATGGCGGGCACATCGCGCAACACCGGAGAGATAATGCCATCCCAATACTGCGGGCCACGAAAAAGCGTCCGCGTTTCTTCCGGCCCCACCACGGCATGAATGCGCCAGTAAGGCTTGTCATGGGCGTAACTCTGAACGCCGTGCAGAAGGCTGCGGCACCATTGCGACCAGTCCCATAATCCTACAGCGATACGAAGGTGGGGCGCAGCGGGATTTTTATCGGGCCTGTTGCTTGCAGCCGGCATAGACGACCTCCATGGTGTTTTCTTGTCGGCACCTTGCACTTTCCGGGAGGTGCCGAAATATGTCCCACATTTTATCATGATTTGCGACAAATGTCTCTTCCATTTCAAGCCCACTGAATATAGACTTTCGGGTATCGAATATATGGTGCTGTCGTGATGGGAGCGCGGCATCAAAAATCCGTTTTCAAAGCCGCTCGCCGATGTTCGGCGGGGGAAAGAGTTCACGAGTTCGTTATTCAGGAGAATTCACCATGCGTAATACTTTCAAAGCCTCTCTGACAGCTATTGCGGTCGCGGCGCTGGCCATGGCGGGGCAGTCCGCACATGCCTCAATAGTCCACCAGTACACCTTCAACGACGGCACCGCCAACGACAGCGTCGGTACCGCCAACGGTACGCTGACGGGCGCAGCGACAATCTCCAACGGCCAGCTTGTGCTTACGGGCAACAACGCCGACTACGTTAGCCTGCCGGCATCGACCATTGACATCAGTTCCTACACAGCCGTCTCATTTGTGACCTGGTTCACCGCTCCAACCACGCCCCCGGTAAATAGCCAGCTCTTCTCCTTTGGCGGCACCAACAGCGGATACGGTTATGGCTATATTATTGCCAACCCGACTACCGGAAGGACAGCTAACTACAGAACCGCAATCAGCGCCGGTCCGTCCACAGAGCCAGGATATACGTACGGTGAAACCTCCATCAACGGGGGACTGACGTCAACGATCGTCGGCAATGGGCAGCATGAACTTGTGATCACCGACAATAACAGCACCTTGAGCATTTACCTGGACGGTGTATTAAAGAACAGCACCACTGTTCCGTCGAAGAACCTGCTCTCCGGGCTTTCAGATTCTCTCGCGTATATCGGAAAGTCTGTTTACTCCGGGGATCCTGGTTTCAACGGCTCGATTAACGAATTCGACATTTACAATAACGCGTTGAGTGCCACGGATGTGTCCAATACGTTCGCGACGGGCCCGGTACCAGTTCCTGAGCCTGCGTCCCTGGGATTGACGGTATTTGGTGCCATGGGCTTGCTGTTATTGAAAAAGCACAACAAGTCTGCGGCCTGAAACCGATAAACATTCTGGGGTGGCGGCATTTGGCAACCCAAGCAATGCCGCCGCCCCGGCTTGAATTCCCTTGCACAATGAGACGTTCCATGGCCGCTGTTTCCCACATTCAAGGTCCAATAGTCGATAATCTAAATAAGCAGGGAATGCCTCAAGCCTCCAGATCGGCAATCCAGAATGGTTCATTGCGGCCCGGGCTCTCTCGGATCGCGGCATTTACACTCATTGAATTGCTGGTAGTCATCAGCATTATCGCCCTGTTAATTTCACTGTTATTGCCGGCCCTTGCTCAGGCCGGAAAGTCCGCCCGGTCACTTTATGCGCAGTCCAGGATATTCGTGTGTCCCGAGGTACTGCTGGATGGAAAGGTGCAAAGCAGATACGGCGGTTGCACGACGCATCCGCAAAACCACGCCTTCCGGAGCGTCATGATCAATGGCTACCTTTCGTCGGTAATCACCGCATCCGGAGCTGCGGGACAACACGCTTATGACCCTGCACCGAACGATTGCAACAACCCGCCCGTGCCGCAGGCAATCCGACTTTCCACGGTAGCATCGCTTACCGAAGTACCGTATATATCCAAGCTTGGCACCGCGTGGCCCTTGTGATCACCGGGCGCTTTAAGTCCATCGCGCGTATTTAAAGGAGTTTACATTGATATTCCACAAGAACAATGGCCTTATTACCGTGTTATTGATGCTTTTCATCGGGTTTTCCGCCGTTTCTTCCGCCGGAGGCGCAACCGTTGCAAGCGCGGCTCGGACGATAAGCGTAACGGTTAAACCGCATTTGGTTCGCAATACCATCAGCCATGGCATCTACAGCCAGTTCCTTGAGCATATATACCATTCCGCGGACAACGGCATCTGGGGCGAGCTGATATGGAACCGCAGTTTTGAAGAACCGCTGTCTTCCCCGGGTGGAGAGTGGTTGCGTAAGGGCAATGAGATCCGCCAGCTCAGTCTGGCAGCAAATGTGCGGAAAGCCATCGGAGCCGCCAATTGGAGTCACTATCAGCTTTCCGTGGACGCAAAAAAGCTCGGCGGCGCGGAAGGATTTATGATCTACTTCTACAACCACGATGGCGGACACTGGTTTGCTCTGAATCTGGGCGGTTGGAACAACAGCCGTGATGCGTTACAACGCGCCGGCGGAAATCCGGGACCCGGCATTATCGTCTCCAAGCCCACCATGCACATTCAACGCGGCCGCTGGTATCACATCCGTTTGCATTGCGATGGATCACATATTCAAGCCTGGGTTAATGGGCGAATGTTGTTTGACAGGATCGTGCGGCATGGAACACTCGCCGGTGGCGTTGCATTAGGCACATGGCACACTCAAGCCGCATATAAAAATCTTGTGGTTAAATCACTGGCGGACGGGGACCATGTTCTTTTTCAGGGCTTGCCGCCGGTAAGGAAAATATCGCATCTGGCCACCCGATTCTGGACCCGCTTTGGCCCGGGAACGGTCAGACGCTCCACCACCGACCCGCGAAACAGCCGCATCTGTGTGAAAATTACCTCAAGCACGGGTGAAACCGGGGTACGGCAGCCGGATATCTGTCTGGCCGCGGCCGGAACGTATCAAGGTTCGCTCTGGGTGCGCGATACAACGCCACATAAAGTGACGATTCGTTTGATCAGCGGTAAGACCCTGCTGGGTCAGAAAGTCGCCGGCATTTCATCCCGGCGCTGGCGGCGCATTGGCTTTGCATTCAACACGCGCACAGCCGTTCATCACGCCGTGCTGCAAATAGGCTTTACCGGGGCCGGCGCTGCTTATCTCGATCAGGTGTCCATGATGTCGGACGCAGCCCGAAAACTGGGCGGCTTTCGACCCGATACGCTCAAAGCCCTGCAGGCGTTGAAGCCCGCATTGATCCGCTGGCCGGGCGGCGGCTATTCTGACAGTTATCACTGGATGGACGGCATCGGTCCACAGGCGGATCGCGTTTCCGAGGGCGAAATATGGGATGATATGGACCCCAACGCCCTGGGCACAGACGAATACATGCATTTGTGCCGCTTAACCGGCGCACAGCCGGAAATATGCATCAATATCGGTCCGGACAAGGCCAGCGCTGCGGTGCGATCGCAATATGTTCAGGAGGCCTGCCACTGGCTGGAGTATTGTAATGCTCCCGCCACCAATAAATGGGGTGCTTTGCGATCCAAATATGGCCATCCTCAGCCATATAACGTCAAATATTGGGAAATTGGCAACGAGATATGGTGGGGCCGGGACGGCCTGAATCCTCGCCAGTATGCCAAGGTGCTGCGGCTGTTCGTACCGGCCATGAAAAAGCTGGATCCATCCATTCGCATCATCGCCTGCGGCGGTAGTGGCATTGATCAACAATGGAACAGACAGCTACTTACGCTTGCTCCCGCCGGATTATTTGATTACCTGAGCCTGCATCAATATGTGCCACCCAATGGCTTCCTGACGGCGGCACAACAATACATCGCGTTTATCCGGAAAACCGGACAATTTATACACACCTCCGCCAGCCCGCATTGCAAGCTTTTTGTTTCTGAATGGAACGCGCAATGCATTGACTGGCGGACCGGTCTTTTTGCCGGCGGGATACTTATCGGCTTTGAGCAGCAGGGATCGCTGGTGCGGCTCTCTACGCCGGCGTTGCTGCTGCGCTGGGTTCGCGAGAACAGTTGGAATAATGCCTTCATCAATTTCAACCGCTGTTCATGGTTCCCGGCTCCCAATTATGTTGTTGAGAAACTCTGGCGCGATCACTTCGCCAAGTATCGCGTAGGTGCCAGCAACGCATCACCCCTGGAGGCTGATGCAACGCTCACTGCAAACCGCCAGACCGTATATTACAAGGCGGTGAACCCAACCGCTCAAAGCGTCGTACTGAAGCTGACCGTCGCCCGTGAATTCCCTGTTGCCACGGCAACCGCCCGGACCATTGCGCCGGGATCGCTCTTCGCGGCAAATTCATTGGCACACCCGCACCGGGTGAGGCCGCACGGATTACCGGTCATTACCAGCGGCCAGCATTTACAACTGACCCTGGCTCCATACTCCGCTTCGGTGGTCACCATTAATCGGAGATAAACGATGATTTCAATTGCGTTGCTTTGCGGTATTCCCACCGGCGGCCGGCGCGTGAGATCAGCCGCACATTACGCAAAACCATCGATGATACAACCGTCCATCATAAACCGACGTGAAGCGCGGCGTGGAACCGCGAACGCGACGGATGATAAACAGGTGGTGTGAAGCTCCCGGTATGAAAGGAAAGATGATGAAACAAAACAAGATCCCCTTTGGCGCCAACTGGGGCCGGATATTGATGCTGGCAATCATGGTGCTGGCTTTTGATTTGTCCACGGCTGCGGCATCCGGGGTGATCCGACCCGGTGCCACCTGGCGCGATAACAGGGGACGCATTATCAATGCCCATGGCGGATGTATTCTCAAACAGGGCGGCAGTTTTTATTGGTTCGGTGAGGATCATCCCCGGCGGGTTGATCCTGATAAACGCTGTGTCAATTGTTACAGCTCGCCTGATCTGGTGCATTGGACGTTCCGCAATAAAGTGGTTCAACTCGCCAAACCCGATGGCTTTGACAAAACATGGATCATTGAACGGCCCAAAGTGTTCTACAACCGGCTCACCCGGAGCTATGTCATGTATACGCACATTGA
>DAHXLH010000130.1:0-6357 GCA_027366115.1 Phycisphaerales bacterium | reverse complement strand
GGAAGCACCTGGGCATCTACGCGTATCAATTAAATTTGGATCAATTTCCGGCTCATCCCCCTGGACATTGACGATGGTGTCAAAATGGCCGAAATCCTTCATGGCGGCAACTTCAGCGATGCGATCGGTTCCGGATTGATGATCCGCGGAAGTTAAGACAACCTGCCCTTCAAATTCACGCACCGCGTCCGCAATGCGACGGTCATCGGTGGCCACGACCACGGCCGAGGCGCGTTTGGTTTTCAAGGCCTGCTCATAGACATGCTCAATAAGATATTTCCCAGTTTGCCGCAGCAAGGGCTTGCCGGGAAGTCGGGTGGAGTCGTAGCGGGCGGGGATGAGCCGGAAATTGATCCAAATTTAATTGATGCGCTGATTCGCCTGCTGGAAAAGACGGATGTGCAAATGGCAACCGCGGCCGCCCCCTTTGACAATGCTGCGGAAATTGCCAATCCCGGCATCGTCAAAGTGGTCATTGATCAGCGCCGCTTTGCCATGTATTTTTCCCGCAGTGTGATCCCCCATGATCGTGATGGGCAAACGGCGGGTGCCGGCGCGTTAATGCTGGCGGGATTGTACCGGAAGCACCTGGGCATCTACGCGTATCAAAAGAAGTTTCTGCTGCAACTGGCCGCCGCCGAGCGGTGCGAACTGGAAAAGCTGGAAAAACTGGAACAATTGCGAGCGCTCTATCTGGGAGCCAAAATTATTGTCCATGACACTCCTCAGGCCTACCATGGCATTGATACACCGGAAGATTATGAAGCTTTTGTCCGACGATATGCCGGCGAAGAGTCCTGACTTTACCGGAATTTACATCCGCCATGTTTTCCCTGATGAGCATTATCGATTATCCTACTATTTTCATGAGGTCTACCGATGAATAATGAAAACCAACCTGACCTGCTGGCCTCGGTGGGCCACGCCACTCAGGAAACTGAATTTTACACCCCCTTCCCGGAGGGCTATGAAAAAGGCCGCACCAAATATGTGGTGGTCCTTGGCACCGTGATGAGCGGGCTGGGTAAAGGCATTTTCAGTTCCAGCCTGGCCAAAATTCTTAAAGACAAAGGTCTACGCGTCGCCCCCATTAAAATGGAAGGCTACCTGAACATCGACTCCGGAACACTTAATCCGTTTCGTCACGGCGAGGTTTTTGTCCTTGATGACGGCATGGAAACGGACATGGACTTGGGTACCTATGAACGTATGCTCGATGAAAATCTGTCGCGCGCTAATTTCACCACCAGCGGACAGATCTTTACGCGCATTCTCGAGCGCGAACGGCATGGTAAATATCTGGGCCGCGATGTGCAGATGATTCCCCATGTCACCGGTGAAGTTAAAACCGCCTTGCGCGAGCTGGCGATAAAATCAAAGGCTGACCTGGTATTTGTGGAAGTCGGCGGGACCGTCGGCGATTATGAAAACGGTTATTTTATTGAAGCAGTGCGTGAGTTGGCGTATGAAGAAGGCGAAGATTCCGTATGCGTGGTGGCGTTAACCTATATCATTGAACCACAATCACTGGGAGAACAGAAATCCAAGGCTGCACAGCTTGGGCTGCGCCAGGTCATGCAGACAGGCCTGCAGCCGGACATTATTGCGTGCCGCTGCCCATCACCGGCTACCGAAAAAGTGCGGCAAAAAATCTCCATGTTCAGCAACGTGCCCATGCGCCGAGTATTTTCTATGCATGATCTGCCCAGCATTTATCTGGTGCCGGAGATGCTGCGGGAAGCCGGGATGGACCGCGAGGTGCTGACGCTTTTAAATCTGCATGAGCGCGTCAACCAGCGCATGGAAGATCAGGCCCGTCGCCGTTGGCAGCAGTATGTCGATAAACTCCTTGAACCGACGGAAAAATCCGTCACCATTGCCGTGGCGGGCAAATATGCCTCTCTGCGCGATGCCTATGCCAGTATTGATAAGGCCTTGGAACATTGCGGCGTCAATCTCGGTTGCAAAATCCATATTCAATGGCTGGACACCACAGAAATTAATTCTCGCAACGCCGCGGATATTCTGCGTGGATGCCACGGCATCATCGTTCCCGGCGGATTTGGATCACGCGGAACGGAAGGCAAAATTGAATGTGTCCGTTTCGCGCGGGAACGCCAGGTTCCTTATCTGGGAATTTGTCTGGGATTCCAGATGGCTGTGGTGGAATTCGCACGCAATGTCTGCAAACTCGAAGATGCCAACAGCACCGAATTTGACCCCAACTGCCGCCATCCGGTCATTGATATTCTGCCCGAGCAGAAGAAAATTGAAGGCTTGGGCGGCAATATGCGACTGGGTGGGAAAGATGTGATCCTGCAACCCGGCAGCGGGGTTTCCGCTCTCTACGGGAATGTAGATCAAATCCGCCTGCGGTTTCGCCACCGTTATGAAGTTGAACCGCGTTATATTGAAACGCTTACCAAACACGGCCTGATTTTCAGCGGCCACGCCCCCCATCAACCCATCATGCAAATGCTGGAATTATCGCCGGAGGTGCATCCGTATTTTTATGCTACGCAAGCCCACCCGTGCCTGACCAGCCGTCCGTTAACACCAGACGCCATGTTCTTAGGACTTGTCAGCGCGGCCTTAAAGCGTGCCTACCCGCAGCAGGAATTGCCCAGCGTCCAGAACCAGACGGCAGCGAGCGTAAGCTAATTATTAACGCACCCGCCCGACATTTCCCCAGCGCCACGGCGGAGGGGAAATGTCGGGGTAAATGTGTACGCCCATTATCCCGAAGGCAGTTGTTTGGTTTGACCGATTTCGCCCTTCAGGCGGGCCAAGTCGGCATCCACGCCGGAACTTGCGCGCAGGGCATCCAGATCGCGTTCTGTTTTCGTGCGGCCATCCACACCGTCGTCCAATACGCCGGCTTCCGTCAGTGACTCCATCGCATCGGCCCGCGACTGCATCTGATTGGTTTTGTCCTTGGCACGTTGCAGTGCGTCCCCCACATTCCCCAATTGGCTGCCAATGCCGGCCAGGCTTTCATTCACGGTCACCTGTGCCTTGGCGGCATCATACTGGCTCTTCATCACTTCTTTTTGCGTGCGGAATTGATCAATGCGGTCTTCAAGCTGCTTTTCATACGTGATGAGTTTCTGGCTTTGCGCCGCCACATGTTCACTGGCATCTTTCAGCGATGCGGCTTTCTGATCCGCTGCCTGCTTTTCCGTCAGGGCGGCTTTGGCGAGATCCTCGCGCCCGGCCTGCAAGGCCATGCGTGCATCATTTTCCGCCCGGTGGGAATCGCTTTCTGCGCCAAGCATTTGGCGCTCCAGCGTCTTTTGTTCAGTGACGACATCAGCCAGATGCCGCTTGGTCTCCTGCAGGGAGCTCAACATTTTTTCATACGATAAATCCAGGGCCTCATCAGGATTTTCCGCACTATTCAAAAACTTGTTGACTTTGGCCTCAACGATTTCAGCGGCCCGGCGAAACATGCTACTCATTGCAAAACTCCTGTGTCGGTTGTTATTTTATCTCAACATTTTTAATCGTTTACCGGTATGACAATCTGCGGCGACGCCGGTTCTGGGATCAGGGCCTTATCCTCAATGGGTTTAACCGCCGTCCCCACGGCAAAAAATTCAATCACATGCGGCTGCCAGTTATGCGACCCTTCATGCAGTTGCACGCCTACCACGCCGTCGGCACCCGCTTCTTTCGCCTCATTCTGCATGCGTTCCATGGCCAGTTCACGGGCGTCATACATGGCTTGGGTAAATTGTGTAATTTCCACATTCCGCCCGACGTTACCCATGGACTTAAACACGCCCTGATGCGCCACGTGATACACGCATGACCCCATCACCATCGCCAACGGACGGTGGCCAGCACGCAGCAGCATCCAGAAATCCTGCCCGGAAAGATCCGAGGTAAACGGCATGCCTTTAGGCCCCTTAAATCCGGGGTGGCCCGCGCTGTGCGATATCGCGGTACCGATGGCCATGAATTCCAAAATGTCACTGTCCCATCCCAACCGCTTAACCTCCAGCCTTACGCCCACCACGCCGTCGGCCATGAGGGCCAACGCCTCCTGTTCCATGCGCGTCATCGCCAGTTCGCGCGCCTGATACATGGCTTGAGAGATAACATTTAACTCCTGATTTTGCGCCCAGGAGCCATACTGAATTCCCACATGATAAATACACGAGCCAACCACCAGTCCCAGTGGTTCAAAGCCGGCTTCGCGCACCATGAGAAATTCATTCACGGATAAATCCGAGGTAAATATCCCGCCGCTCTGGCCCGCTTCACGCAGCCCCTGCAACCGCTCCAAGGCGTGCTTGGGAAGACCGGCCAATGCCGGATTTGCCTGTGTTCCTGTTTCGTCCGCCATTTAGATAATCTCCTTTTCTGTAGGCATAACCGGCGTCATTTTTCCATCGCTGACGCTGAAAACGGGTTTTAATTTCAGTGATATGTGCCGGCCTGGTTCATGCAGCACCGCAGTGCCAAACGCAATATGTCGCCCAAGAAATCTCTGCCGCGGATCATTTTCCGTAGATTCGCCACGTAACAATTCGGAAAACTGCACACGCGCCAAAACGCCCGTACCAATTCGAGCCGCATCACTGGCCAGTTGGCCTATGGCAGCGCGGCGAATATCCGTCATAAAGTCGGATAACTCACGCAATTCTTGATTCCACCAAGTGCCCTGCCCTGACGCATTTCTGTACGAATAATGCCAGTTATAATGCGCTCCAATCGCCAAGCCTACGGGCAATATTCCTGATTCCATCAAGCGGGCGAACTCTAAGGCGGAAACTGTTGCGATCACAGGCGTGCGCGGAGTTGCCAGCCCGGCAATGCGCACTGCCGTACCCAACACGGCATAATCCATTTGATCTTCACCCGTGCCCTCCATGCGCGTGGCGGTCATCTTGACATCTACCACCGCGTTGGCCCCCATGAGCGTCGCTTCTTGCCGCATGCGGTCAATGGCCGTATGCCATCCGTCATAATGTCCGCGCGTCCAAGAATAACCGTAATGGTACCAGCAATTCCCTGAGACCATTCCCAGAGGATGAATGCCATGCGATCTTTGTGCCAGCAATGCCCCAACCGAACCTGTGGAAACCCAAGGCAACTTCCCGGACTTGGTATCAGTGAGGCGTTGTTTGACAAAATCCGGCAACGTCTGATTGGTTAATGCCGTGTCCCACGCCTGATTGCGAGCCAACTGCTGGGCCTGATGCTGCTGCCGATCCGGATCGGAATTCTGTCCTAATACTCGGCCTAACAGCGACATGGCAAATCCTTTCTAACAGGAGCCGCAGGGGCTTTTGGTCTTTTTTCAAGCAAGTCCAAGAAACCCTCTAAAAGGACTTATAGCGACAATCGCCGGGCCTTGCAAGATACTGGATTTAATTCATCAAAAATTCATGCAAAATGCTTTGCGTGCCGGCCACATTGGCGGACATTGCACCAAGTTCCTTATTCAGACTTGAAAGCCAGTCTGCCAGTTGCAATTCTTCATTTTTCAGCACGATGCCGCGCACTTCATTACACCGGCTTAATTGCAGGCTATTTCCGGAGTTGTCCAGCACAAACCGATTGGCCCCCAGATGAATTGTGATCCCCACCACGTGCTGCGTTTTTGCAAATAGCGAATCCTTCTTCCGATGCACCTGCACCTGCCCCGGAAGCGATTGTTCCAGCCGCGTGGCAAACGCCTCTAGAAATGCCTTAATGTCATGCTCAGCACGGCGCAGAAAAGCCGCATGAAGATCAAATGCTCCAACTTCTTCCATAAATATTCGCACCTCGCTAGGGGTTTCTACTGTCCTCTGCTGAAGAATTATAAGCGCGTCGACGCGATCGCGACAACGGCAGGTTCAGCAGGTGCAGTAACTGCCTTAGCTATACGGTCTTATCTGTTTACTTTTGCGCCATTTTCTTTTCGTGCCGATGGTGCCAGTAGGCTTCAATTTGTTCCAGGGTTTTGCCCTTTGTTTCCGGCAGCACCAGCAGCACAAACAGGAAGCTTATCAGCGAGCAGCCGGAATAGATGAAATAGGTGACGGTGAGGCCCACGCTGTGTTTCAACATCGGAAACGTCTGGGCTACCACATAAATAGCGATCCACAAGGTTAATATTCCCACCGACGCGGCACGCCCGCGGATGCGAGCCGGGAATATTTCAGAGATGATAATCCACGGCATCGGCCCCATGGCCATCGCGAAGGCCGCAATAAATGTCAGGATGCTGGTAATGAGAATCAACACCTGCCCGTGGCTGAAATGCGCCACCATGGAATGCACCGCGCGGCCATGATTCATAGTCGTTACCGATATGCGATTGGCAAACGCAAAAATCAATCCTACCGATGCCAGCGCCACAACCTG
>DAHXLH010000313.1:0-6230 GCA_027366115.1 Phycisphaerales bacterium | reverse complement strand
TCCCCCAGCAGAGGAAAGCGGAATTCAAAGTGCGGGGTAAACCAATCGGCGTTTAGCGCAAAACCCGAAGCAGACGTATCCCGCAATACATCGTTAAAATCATCCGGCGCTGTCGTATTTATTTTCCGGCTTGTGCGTGGGGCCAACCAGTCAGGCACCTCGGGCTGATGGGCAGGGGGCCGTGCGGCCACACTGGCAGATGTTTTTGAATCTGCTGGATGATCTTGGGCCTGAAAAGCTGCATCATCGCTGGGAAACCGCCCGGCAACTCATTCATGACAATGGTGTGACCTACAACGTCTACGGCGATCCGGCCGGTATGGACCGCCCCTGGCATTTGGATTCACTTCCCGTCGTGTTTTCTGCTGCGCAATGGGCAGAGTTGGAAGCCGGAATTACCCAGCGAGCCCGCCTGCTGGACGCGATACTCGATGATCTTTATGGTCCGCAGCATCTGCTACACGAAAAAATTATTCCGCCCGAGCTGGTCTTTGGCCAAGATGCGTTCCTGCGGCCCCTGCATGGGGTAATGGTCCCCGGTGCACGGCGCTTGCATACTTACGCAGCGGATGTAGGAAGGGGTGCCGACGGACGCTTTGTCGTACTGACAGACCGGACGCAGGCACCGTCCGGTGCAGGCTATGCCTTGGAAAACCGCATGGTTATTTCCCGGGCGCTGCCGGATGTGTTTCGGGACTGCCGGGTCAGCCGTTTGGCCACTTTTTTTCGCCGCCTGCGTGAAACGCTGCAATCGCTCTCGAATCGAGAAGATCCGCGCATCGTGCTTTTGACGCCGGGACCGTATAACGAAACGTATTTTGAACATGCGTATCTGGCGCGGTACCTGGGTTACACCCTGGTGGAAGGCGCCGATCTGGTGGTACGTGATAATTACGTTTATCTGAAAATGCTCGGTGGTTTGAAACGTGTGGACGTAATTTTTCGGCGGCAAGATGATGATTTTTGTGATCCGCTTGAATTGCGTGCCGATTCGGCTCTAGGGGTTTCCGGCCTGGTGCAGGCGCTATATTGCGGAAATGTAGCCGTGGCCAATGCCTTGGGGTCAGGATTAGCGGAGAACCCTGCGCTAATGATGCTTCTGCCCGCGATTTGCCGGCGCTTATTCAGCGAGGATTTACGGCTGCCTTCCGTGGAGTCATTCTGGTGCGGCCATGCGGAGGCACGAAAGTATGTGTTGGATAATCTTCCGCAAATGGTGGTTAAGCGTGCTTTTAGCTCCCTCCAGGATAAGCCTGTGTTCGCGGGGAAATTAAGCTACAGTGAGCTTGAAGCATTGCGTAACAAGATCGTCGCAGCGCCAACGCTTTTCGTTGGCGAACATTACGTGTCCTTATCGACAGCACCGGCGCTGGTGGAAAACCAGGTGCAGCCGCGGCATGTGGTATTGCGGCTCCACGCAACTTCGGTTGATGACGGATATTGTGTTATGCCAGGGGGGCTGGCCAGATTTTCCGGATCAGCCGATTCCATGATTGTGTCCATGCAGCGCGGTGGTGGATCTAAAGATGCGTGGGTTCTTTCCGATGGTCCGGTTGATTCTTTCAGCTTTTTGCAGCCGGCGGGTCAGCCGGTGGTATTTTCGCGTGCTCTGGGTGATTTGCCCAGCCGCGTAGCGGATAATCTATTTTGGCTGGGGCGCTATGAGGAAAGAGCGCAGGCCAACGCGCGGTTGGCGCGCGGCATTGGCATGCGCCTGATGGATCAGACTTTTGACGCCTACGCCGAACTGCCTGTCCTGGTTTCCGCGCTGGCCAAACAAACCATGTATACCCAGCCGGATGGCCGGGAATTTTCTGCGGAAGCCCGACTGGTTGAAATCCTGATGCGTAATAAGCATCCCAACGGCTTTCCATCCACGCTGCAATCCATTTATCGTATCGCCGCCCTGGTGCGGGATCGCATGTCGCTGGATATCTGGCGAATCATTAACCGTCTCGACGAGGATTTTCCAAGGCCCGGTACATTTGAACCGGCACTGCTGGACCTTTTGCCTGCGCTGGATCGATTGATTATCACGTTTGCGGCTTTTGACGGCCTGACCATGGAGTCCATGACTCGCAGTTACGCCTGGCGGTTTTTAGATATGGGGCGGCGTATAGAGCGGGTCCTGGCTACACTGACCCTGCTTTCCGAAACGCTGGTGCCCGTGGTAGACCGAGAAGGTCCGCTGCTGGAATCGGTTCTGGAAATTGCCGATTCCATTATTACCTACCGTCGCCGCTATACGACCAATCTCCAGGTTCCTCCGGTTCTGGATATGCTTTTAGCTGATGAAAGCAATCCCCGCTCCGCCGTGTTTCAACTCATGCGTTTGCAGGAACATCTGGCAAGCTTGAATCCCGAGGGTGGCGGGGCGAGCTTATCCGCGTCGGAACGCATTATCCTGCGATTACTTACTGATATGCGCCTGGCCGACCTCAATGCCCTGGGCCGGAGTGATAATGCTGATGATCATCGTCGGCGAGGACCTCTGGAGCGTGAGTTGAAAATATGGATGGACGATTTGCGGATGCTTTCCGATGTCATCACCCGGGCTTATCTGGTGCATGTTTCCGAGTCCCGGCAACTCGGGTTTGAGCTTGCGGCGCCGATGCCGGACGCGGCATCCTAGGAGCCTGTCCGAGTAATGGCCGGGATTGCGATGGGTCTGAAATGTCCCGTACGTGCGGAAAATGACCTATGCCAGTATATAAAGTAAAACATATTACACGTTACCGGTATCAGCAGCCAGTGACCATTTGTCATCACATTGCGCACCTGCTGCCCCGAGAAGCTCCGCACCATATTTGGAGTTTTTCTGATCTGGAAATTTCTCCCCCTGCGGTGCGCACGGACCGATTGGACTATTTCGGCAATCGGCAGACCTTTTTCAGCATCCAGGAGCCGCACCGCGAATTGCTGGTGACTTCCCGCGGAGAAGTTGAAATAACTTCCCCTTCAACTGGACTGCTGTTTTCCAACCAGGCATGGGAGTCGGCCAGAGATAGTCTGTTTACCAATCAGATTCCGGACTTCGGGCGGGTGGTGCAATTCACCTTTGAATCCACGAAAATCACGCACACCAACGAAGCGGCACCGTATGCCACCGAATCTTTCCTGCCCAACCGGCCGATTGTTGAAGCATTGGAAGACCTGATGCACCGCATTTATCAGGATTTTCAATTTGACTCCACGGCCACGACCGTCAGCACGAGCGTCGCGGACATCTTCCGCCACCGCCGAGGGGTATGCCAGGATTTTGCCCACTTGGGTATTGCGTGTCTGCGATCTATGGGATTTGCGGCGCGGTACGTCTCGGGGTATCTGTTGACCCTACCTCCGCCGGGCAGGCCTCGCCTGGTGGGTGTGGACGCCTCGCACGCGTGGTTTAGCGTTTACGTGCCTGAGTTGGGCTGGCTGGATTTTGATCCGACCAATGATATGATCCCCGGTGACCGTCACATTACCATTGCGTATGGCCGGGATTTTTCTGATGTTTCACCCCTGCGCGGCATGATTCTGGGAGGCGGCAAGCATACAATGTATGTGTCGGTGGATGTGGCCCCAGAATAAGGACATGACTATGTGCGGACGCTTTACCTTGGCTAATCCGGCGGCTGCCTTTCATGCTATGCCATGGCTGACGGAAGTGCCAAAAAGCCATCCTCGGTACAATATTGCCCCCGGGCAGCAGGCGTTTGTGATCTGTGATAAATCCGGGCCGGTGGTTCGTTCCGCACATTGGGGATTTACAAGAAAGCGCGGGGGCGCAGGCCGGGATTTACTGATTAACGCCCGCTCGGAAAAGGTATTGGAAACGCCCAGTTTTTCCGAATCCTTCCGGCAGCGGCGCTGTGTGATCCCTGCTGACGGATTTTATGAGTGGCGGAAAACTGCAAAGGCTTCGATCCCACATCTTTTTCAACTCACCGCCGGTGCGCCATTTTGTCTGGCCGGCTTGTATGACCGCTCCGGCGATGAAATCAATTTTGTTATTCTTACCACAGCCGCCAATGCGATTGTCAAGCCTGTGCATGCACGCATGCCGGTTGTGCTTCCTCACTCGGAGGCGATGGCTTATATATCCGCGCCGCCGGAGGCTGCGGAAACCCGGCGTTTTTTCCAGCCCTTTGCCTCCAATCAGATGCAGTCACACCGCGTAGACACGCTGGTAAACCGAGTTGAAAATGATACTCCCGCCTGCCTCCAACAGTATGCCCCGGCTTCCAGCGCCCAGTTTGATTTGTTTTCCTAGGAGCCTCTCCGAGTAATCGTCGGGTTGCAATCCCGGCCATTACTCGGACAGGCTCCCAGGCTGCGTTATTGCGTGCCCCGGTCCTTATTTGCGGTGCAATCGACGGTATCCCTGGTCGTTGGGTATAATACTGCAGGCAGAATAAGGAAGACCGTATATGGCAAAAAAGACTAAAGCACCGGATTTCACGCGCCGCAAGTGTCAGGCCTGCGAAGGTGGGGTTAAGCCGTACAGTGAAGGCCAGATCAATAAACTGCTTAAAGCGCTGCCGGATTGGGAATTTAGCAACGGTTCGCTGGTTAGAGCGTTTGAATTTATGAACTTCTACCAGACCATGGCGTTTGTCAATGCGGTGGCCTGGCTGGCCAATATGGAGAACCATCATCCGGATATGGAAGTTGGTTACAGCCGGTGTGTGATACGGTATAACACCCATGCCATAGGCGGGATATCGGAAAATGATTTTATCTGTGCCGCTAAAATAAACGTGATGCTGGCAATGTAAAACAGCGGCTCATGGGAAGGAAGTTATGCCTGAAGGACCCGTAAAAAAACGGAAAGTACTGCTCCTTTCCGCGTCTGCCGGTACCGGGCATGTGCGGGCCGCCGATGCCTTGCTACGAATATGTCAACAGCATCCCGGTGTGGGAGAAGTGCAGCACTGGGACATGCTCAAATACACCACGCGGCTGTTTCGGCACATTTACTCGCAAACATATCTCGATTTAATTAACAAAGCGCCGCGCATGTTGGGATGGATCTACGATACCTTTGACACGCCGTGGCGAAATGAAAAAATGCGACTGGCGTTTGAGAAATTTAATGCACGCCCGTTTCTCAAAGCGACCATGGCTTTTCAACCGGACCATATTATTTGCACTCATTTTACGCCGGCCAGTCTCTTAGGCTGGTTGTATGAAACGGGTAGAAGCCCGGTGAAGCCCGCTATTGTTGTAACCGATTATGACTGCCATGCGATGTGGCTGAATCGCACCTACCAGCAGTACTTTGTTCTTCTGGATGAAACAAGAGAGTTTCTGGTGCAGTTAGGGATTGATCCCCAGCGTATCAGCATGTCTGGTATTCCCATTGATCCGGTATTTATGGAACAGAAATCCCGCGCGGCGGCCTGCCGAAAACTTAACCTCGCTGATAATATTTTTACCATATTGGTTTCCGCCGGCGGTTATGGTGTCGGCCCCGTGCAGGCGCTGCTGTCGGAGTTGCTTAAAATTAAGCGCCCCGTTCAACTGGTCGTGATAGCCGGAAGAAGTGAGGAACTAAAACATCATCTAGATCAGATTGCGGGCCGGCAAAATCGCAATGCATCAGCAACGGTTGTCCCGGTTGGCTTTACACCCCTGATGGATGAGTACATGGCAGCGGCTGATCTCCTGCTGGGGAAACCCGGCGGCCTGACAACCAGCGAGGCCATGGCACGGAATTTGCCCCTGTGCATTGTGAACCCCATTCCTGGCCAGGAAGAACGTAACTCGGCTCATCTTCTGGAATGCGGTGTGGCCATTCGCAGTAACAATTTGCCGACGCTGGCCTGGAAAATTCAAAAGCTTATGGAGGATCCGCATCGCCTGGAGCACATGCGGGAAAATACACGACAGTTGGCCCGCCCCCATGCCGCCCAAGACATCGTCGACACAGTTATGAATCTGCCGTTGGATGTGGAGGATAAGCCCGGACGCGGTCTGTTTCTGTCAGGCCGTATGGCCAGATCTCGCATGTTACGTAAACGTCGCACCAGCAGGCTTGACGCCGCCGGTGCTTCCTGATTGGGCTTGATGTTGTATACGGATGAACTCGACTATACGCTTCCACCGGAATTAATTGCTCGCAATCCGGTCTATCCGCGTGACCAAAGCCGCCTGCTGGTCTATCGCCGCGGTTCCGATTCGATCGACCATTGCCTTTTTTCTGATCTTCCGCAATTTTTGTCTCCGGGGGACCTTTTAGTCGCCAA